>CAYWDD010000017.1:12371-13701 GCA_964456935.1 uncultured Faecalibacterium sp.
GAGGAATAGATGATAGCCGCGGAAAATTATTCTATGAATTTATCAGAATACTCGAAGATAAAAAACCAAAGTTTTTTGTAGCCGAAAATGTATCTGGAATGCTTGCGGATATACACAAAGAAGCGGTTAAAAAGATTTTGCAGCACTTTGAAAACGCTGGATACAATGTAACGATCAATTTAATAAATGCAGCAAATTACGATGTGCCGCAAGATAGAAAAAGAGTTTTTTATATAGGCTTTAGAAAAGATCTAAATATAAAGTACCGGTTTCCAAAGCCTTTAGAATATAAAATAACTTTGAAAGAGGCTATATATGATTTAAAAGATTGTGCAATAAAAGCTCAATCCCACAACAAAACAAATGGTGATTCCTGCATAATATCCAATCATGAGTATATGAACGGTGGATTTTCTACGATATATATGTCCAGAAATAGAGTTAGAAGTTGGAACGAACAATCATTTACTATACAGGCTGGTGGAAGACATGCACCAATTCATCCTCAAGCACCTAAAATGCTTTTCGTTGAAAAAAATAAAAGAATATTTGTGCCAGGCAAAGAAGATTTATACAGACGCCTTTCTGTCAGAGAATGTGCAAGAATACAAACTTTCCCAGATGATTTTAAATTCTACTATACCGATATTGCCGATGGTTATAAAATGGTAGGTAATGCTGTTCCTGTTATGCTTGCATATCATGTTGCCAAAAGTATATTAGATTTTATCAATTAATAATCTACTCTTATCAAAACAACGTTTACCTTATAGCTTTGCTTGTGTTTATTACTGCTAAAAACGGTCGCCCGAAAGCGACCGTTTTTCATTTAAACTATATCAAAGATGTAAAACTCTTTCTTTTATTTCCTGTGTTCTGCCTTGATTCCAAAATTGCGTTCCGATGTAGCCGCAAGTTCTTCTTGCAACGTTCATCTTGTCCTGATCTTGGTTTCCGCATTGCGGACACGTCCAGACAAGCTTGCCGTCTATGTCCTTTATCACTATCTCACCGTCAAATCCGCACACCTGACAGTAGTCGCTCTTTGTGTTAAGCTCGGCATACATAATGTTGTCATAGATGAATCTTATCACCTGTAAGACAGCCTCGAGATTGTTCTGCATATTCGGTACTTCGACATAGCTTATCGCTCCGCCTGTGGAAAGTGCTTGGAACTGTGACTCGAATTTAAGCTTTTCGAAAGCGTCAATGTTTTCTGTGACGTGAACGTGATAACTGTTTGTGATGTACCCCTTGTCGGTTACTCCGTCGATAACTCCGAAACGCTTTTGCAGGCATTTTGCGAACCTGTAAGTCGTTGATTCAAGCG
>CAYWDD010000018.1:0-2285 GCA_964456935.1 uncultured Faecalibacterium sp.
GGATTACCATTGCACCGATGACGAAGAAAAATGTCTTATAGCCTATGCTCTCGATAAATCCGGCAAACACGATGACCGCACCCATTGCACCGACGGGAAGTATTGATAAAACACTTTCGACCGTTGCTCTGTTATGAGTTGTCGTAATGTCCGTGACCCAAGCGTTGAACGCAGAGTCGTTACTTGTCGAACCCATGAACGTCATAACGCAGTCCATGACGATGACCGTTACGGAAGTTGCGGTGACTACGGAAGCGATATCCGCTTTATCAATTCCGAAGATAGTAGCGATATTATCCTTGGTGATAAATCCGAAGATAAGCACCGTGAAACCCCAGATTATGTAGCCGACAGATATGAAAACTTTACGTTTATTTATCTTGTCGCTGAGGTTACCCATGATGAAAGTTGTGACAACAGCCGTCACCGCACTTAAAGCGACCATGAGCTGAATGGCTTTCATGGAAGAAAGTCCCTGCGCCACTGCACCCTTTTCGTACACTGTGTTATAAAGGAACGTGTTGAAATACATATTTTCAAGGTTCCATGCGACCTGACCGATAAAGCCGAAAAGACAGAGATTAAACCAAATTCTGCCGCTGAGCTTACCGTCATTTTGGAGTTTTTTGCCCATTTTGATGTTTCCTTTCATAGCTGTAGCAACAGCTTTATTACATCAGTAATTTTAACAAAAGTTATCCGCTTAGTCAATACGATTTTCAACATATTTAACAAAGTCAAGTCAAATATTCGTTTCTGTAGGCAAGTTCCGAAAGCGACTGTTTGTAATATCCCCAACTGTAAAATGTGGGAATTATCAAAAGGCAAAGCAGCCACCACGGAGCAAAGCTCAATCTGAAAGCCGCAATTTTAAAAAGCGATGTGCAAGTCATGTCTTTGCTGTACGAGTAGGCTTGTGATACACTCAAGTTTTCGGTAGAAACTATAATGGGATAGTAAAGCAGGAACTCTCCGTTATAAATGAACATGAACACCGCACCGAGTAAAACTAAGACAATATCCGCAGCAATAAGGCATAATACTATCGGGTATGCAGTGGAAGATGAGATAAGGCAATAGACGATAACACCCGTAAGGCATATGGCAGGGAAAAAGAACAGCAACGCACAGCCCAGCTTTAACGCAATCGCAAAACACCAAGCGGAAACACTTCTTAGATACCGCTTTTTTGAAAAATAATATAGCAGTTCTTTAGCTTTGGGTTCTTTCCCCTTTGCGTTGAGCATAAACCAACGCTCTCTTCCGAGTTTCAGCGGAGCGGACAAAGCTATGAAAAGCAATATCCCGACAAGTGAAAAGACTGTCAGTATAATTACCTGCTTTTCTTGTGAAAGCATATCTTTCAAAGAAGAAAGCTCTATTGCGTACGAAACAAAAAGGGAGAGATCTCCGCAAATAATAAACACCGATATACACACTGCGAAAGTGAGAAATATCGGTGCTGTCTTTGAAAGCATATGCGATTTTGCAATTATCTTAAGTTTACCCATTTTCTGCACCTCACGACTATTCTTTGCCGCAAGGCGGTGTTTTATTCCGCTTTTTTCAGCTGCTTTCTGATATATGACGGAACTTCGCTCGGCTCTATTCCAAGAACATATGCAAACTCATCGTGAAGAAGGTCCTGTGCCTCTTTGAGGGCTTTTTCATCTGCTAAATGAAAATGCTTTTTGTTCGACTGCAAAGACTTTTGCTTTAAGTAAAGCATTTCTATCAGTTTCATAAGCTCTGCCCTGTCACCGCTTTTGAGAACCGAATCGCAAAAATCACGGCGGTCACTCTCGTCGCTTATCCACTTGGTATCATTATCCGAAATATTTGCTATAAGTGAATCTATCTCTTCACGAGTCACGACTTTTCTCATTTTCGCATTGACGGTTTCGTTGTCTGTCGGTGCATAAATCTTTGAATTTGTGTCGTGAACGGGACACAAAACGTAGTATTCTCGCTTGTTATCGACAAGCTTAAGCTCGGCTATATCGGACAGGACGCATACACCGTGCGTGCCGTAAATTATGGCATCTCCTATTTGGAACATTCAAAGACCACCTTTTCAAATATTATATTCTAAACTTTAGTGTTTGACTTTTGGTTTTGCACAATATCAAACTTACCTATATCGACCCTTCCGTCTGCTACGCAGACACCTTCCCTTTCAGGGCAGGCAAGATTTAATTTTGGTTTCTTTGCATTGAAAAGTTTGTGTGCGGACCTTTCAGGAGAGCCAAGGCTGTTTTCCGACTTTCCAAAGCCTGCAAGCTTTC
>CAYWDD010000018.1:2385-13664 GCA_964456935.1 uncultured Faecalibacterium sp.
ACAAATTCATCTTATCATTTCGGTCTTTCTGTCTGTTTTTTCAAGCTTGTCACGGCTTATCTCGGTGATAATTATTTCTCCGTCAGAATAAGAACAGCTGTACTTTTTACCCTTTATAAGTGCCGATGCAAGTATCATTTCCGACAGCTTTTCTTCGATGCGAGATTGTATTTCCCTCTTGATAGGTCTTGCCCCGTACACTTCATCGAATCCTTTTTCGCTCACTGTGTCAACAACGGATTGTTCAAAAACGACCGTTATGTCAAGTGCTTTAAGCCTCGTTTGAAGTTCGGACAACAGTCTGCGTGTGATTTTCTTGATATCATCTTTAGTCAGCTTACTGAATATGATAACCTCGTCTACCCTGTTTAAAAATTCGGGTCTGAAAGTTCGTTTCAATTCGCCCATAACGGCATCGTGTATCTTGCTGTCACCTAAGGTATCTTTCGCACCCGATGAAAAGCCGACCACTCCCGAACCGCCTGCGATAAGCTTTGCACCGATGTTTGATGTCATGATTATAACGGTGTTGCGAAAATCGACACGTCTGCCCTGTGAATCGGTCAGTATGCCGTCATCTAATATCTGCAACAGCATATTGAATATATCGGGGTGCGCCTTTTCTATTTCATCAAAAAGAACCACACTGTATGGCTTTCTGCGGACTTTTTCCGTAAGCTGACCGCCCTCATCATAGCCGACATATCCCGGAGGTGAGCCTATGAGCTTTGACGTGTTATGTTTTTCCATAAACTCGCTCATATCAAAGCGTATCACTGCGTTTTCATCTCCGAACACGGCTTGACCGAGTGCTTTGCAAAGTTCCGTTTTTCCCACACCTGTAGGTCCTAGGAAAATGAACGAGCCTATCGGTCTTTTTGGGTCTTTAAGTCCGCTCCTGCCTCTGCGAACGGCACCGGCTACGGCTGATACGGCTTTATCCTGACCGATGACCCTTTTATGAAGTTCGCTTTCCAAGTTCAACAGTCGCTCTTTTTCCTCTTTTGTAAGCTGAATTACCGGTATACCTGTCCAACTTGATACAATTTCGGCTATGTCCTGCCCTGTGATTTTGCTTTCGGGTATTGCCGCCCTCTCTTTCCAACGTCCTCGCATTTCGTTCAGCTGTTTCAATAGTCGCTTTTCTTTATCTCTGAGTGATGCCGCCTTTTCAAAGTCCTGTTCGGCAACACTTACGGATTTAAGCTTAGTTATTTCTTTCAGCTTATCCTCTGCATCTTTTATATTTTTCGGTGGTGTGTACGCTTTAAGTCTTACTTTAGAGCAAGCCTCGTCTATAAGGTCGATTGCCTTGTCGGGCAAAAATCTGTCCGATATATAGCGTGATGACAGCTTTACAGCCGCCTCGATTGCCTCATCTGTTATCTTGACCTTATGATGTGCCTCGTACTTATCCTTGACACCTCTCAGTATTTCTACGGTTTCTTCCTGCGTAGGTTCTCCTACCTTTATCGGCTGAAAGCGTCTTTCGAGTGCGGAATCTTTTTCTATGTGTCTGCGGTACTCCTCCAATGTCGTAGCGCCTATGACCTGCAATTCCCGTCTTGCAAGTGACGGCTTTAGGATATTTGCCGCATCGACAGCCCCCTCGGCAGAACCTGCACCTATCAGTGTGTGAAGTTCGTCGATAAAGAGTATCACGTTTTCTGCCTTGACCACTTCGGATATGGCGGTTTTTATTCTTTCTTCAAAGTCGCCCCTATACTTCGTTCCGGCAACCATTCCTGTAAGATCGACCGACACTATTCTCCTGTCCCTCAATGTTTCAGGTACATTATCTTCGCTTATTCTTAGCGCTAAACCCTCGGCTATGGCTGTCTTGCCAACACCCGGCTCACCTATCAGACACGGATTATTTTTGGTACGACGAGATAGTATCTGGATCACACGTTCTATCTCCTTTTCCCTGCCTATCACGGGATCGACACCTCCGTTTCGGGCAAGTGCCGTCAAATCCTGCCCATATTGATCGAGTGTCGGTGTGTCGGATTTTTGCGGTGAGCGTTTTGACGATTTTGACTGATATGACGGCTTGTTCTTCTCGCTTGTAAGCTCGTTTATAAGTTCGTGCTGTGATACACCCAACTCACTCAAAATATATCCGCCGCAGCTGTCGTTTTCCTTTGCCAAGGCTAAGAGCAAGTATTCTGTTCCTACAAAGTTCATGCCGTCATCTCTTGCAAGCGAAACGGACGATTCGATTATATGTTTACATCTGGGTGTAAAATCCTCAGGCGATAATACAGTCGGTACACCGACGCCTACCGTCCTTTTAACAAGTTCCTCGACCCTTGCCGAAGTCACACGTTTTTTTACCAAAGTCGAAACTGCCGCAGTATCGTCCTCTTTCAAAAGACCCATCAGCAAATGCTCACTGCCTATATATGTGTGACCGAGATCCTCCGCAACTTCGACGGCACTGTTGAGCGCCCTATTTGCCTTTTCGCTAAATCCCGTAAATTTGTACATATAATCTCCTCCCAAAGAAAAAGCAACCGATATATGTATCAGTTGATACATATTCGATTGCTTTAAAGTTCCGATGTATTATCTTCAAATTTTTTCTTTTATTTGTGCGGCTCTGAAAACTTCTCTTTCGGCAACGGTGAAAGCCTTGCCTTGAGCGGCATTGACCGTTGCAGGCTGCATATCTATCATCAATTCATCAAGAGCCTGTATGTCAACATCAAGCAAGCCGCTCGCACCACCTAAGCGTACATAAGAGGCAAGCTCCATAAACTCACGGCAACTCATCATATGAGCGTTTTTAAGTATTCCGTATGAACGCTGTATCTTGTCGATGTATCTGTCGTCTTTTATGACGTGTTCCCTTGTTTGTCTTTCTTGGGAAACCAGCTGCAATGCTATCGACCTAAGGTTATCGAGTGCCGCCTGTTCGCTGATTCCGAGTGTCACCTGATTGCTGAGCCTGAATATGTTGCCGACCGGTGTCATGCCGTTAGTGTAGCAATTTCTAAGCATAAGTCCGAGTTTTGAAACGGTCGAGGCTAGCCTTTGCATACTTCCGGTTATCGAAAGAGCGGGCAAGTGCAACGTGACGGAGGCTCTCATAGCCGTTCCGAGATTTGCGGGATTTTGAGTGAGATATCCCATTTTTTCATCAAAAGCGTACTGCTCGTTTGAGTCGATAAGCGAATCAATATCACTCGCCTTGGTGTACGTTTTATCAAAATCAAGCCCTGTCGATACGGTTCTTATATGAATATGGTCCTCTTCGCAAAGCATGATACCTACCGACTCGTCCTCGCTCAAAAGCAAGGCTCTGCCCTCTGAATTAGAGGCAAATTCGGGTGTTATCATGCCCCTTTCGGCAAGCGACACCGCTTGATAAGGTCCAAGGCTGCCCATTTCGATATAACTTAAGCCGTAGACATTATTGCTCAAAACGATATCTTTTATAACACCGTTGAGCTTTTCACTCTCGGTTTTTGTCAGTCGTGATACAAAGGGATAATCTTCCAGATTTCGCAAAAGACTTATCCTTGTGTTAAGCACGACATCGTTATCGTTGCCTGTTTTTTGATACCACTTCTGCATCTTATTCGCCCTCCTTCAGCTGCTTGATCCTGTCACGCAGAACCGCCGCCTGCTCAAAGTTTTGAGTTTCAACAGCCGTTTGCAGTTCTTCCGAAAGCCGTAATATCGTGTCTTCCTTTGAGGGCTTTTTGATTTCTTTTATATTGGTCGGCTTTTTGCCTATGTGGTTGACTTTGCCGTGAATCTGTCTTATTGACGGCAAGAGCTTTTTATAAAACGTGCGGTAACATTCGGCACAGCCGACTTTACCCGTACTTACGATATCGTTAAACGATGCACCGCATTTTTCACATCTTACCGTTTTGTCCGTAAGTCTTGCGGTGTTATCTCCGAAAAAGTTCGTAAACAGTTCGCTGAGGTTAAATCCGAAACCACCGAATATATCTTCATATCCCAAAGCGGCGGCACACTCGGAGCAAAGGTCTATCTGCCTTGCCTCACCGTTTTCGACGTGTTTAATATGCGTAGTCGCTTCTCTTTTTCCGCAATTTTCACAAAGCATTTTTTCTCATTCCTTTCACAACTTCGGCTGACTGCTGCCAGCTGTCGGAAAAAAGATTTCACATTCATTACATTATACACCGTATCGGCTTAATTTTCAATCTGTTTTTCATCTGTTTCTTCATTTTCGTTGTACGCATCGGTTTCATCGTTATTTTGCAGTACAAACTTCTGTCCGAGAAAGAGCGGAGATGAGGCTAAGTCGATATTGTCGATGTTACTTTTCTTACCGTCAAATGAATATATCTTCATATATTTCTGTCCTTACAAAAAGATTTGCGTCGAGTAGGCATAAAACATTCGAACACAATACGCCCAAAGCACAACATTTCACTTTCTCTCGAACATTTTTTGCCTTGAAATTGTCGCCTTGCGAGGATTTTCAACGCAGTACCCACGAAAATATACCTTAAAAACCGTATTTTGTTCGAATGTTTTATGCCTAACCGACGGTAAGTATATTTTATGTAAAAGTGAGTTTCATTATGCAAAAGGTAAAGTGCAAAGCATTATTAAAGCGGTATGTTCGGAGTGCGTCTGTATGAAATGCGGCACATAACAAAAAACCTGTTTTGTCGTTTGACAAAACAGGTTTTTATTGGTGCGAGAGACGGGACTTGAACCCGTACGTACTGCTACACACGCCCCTCAAACGTGCGCGTCTGCCGATTCCGCCACTCTCGCAAGTGCTTGTTTAGTATAGCAAACCATTTGACAAAAGTCAAGGGTTTTTTCAAAAAAATTTGAAATTTTTTGAGATTTTTTTATTCCGATTTATTGTGCCTTTTTGCAATATTTTATTTGCATTTTCATCGCAAACTTTTCGGGGAACTTCAGACTTAAAATCCGCTCCGAAGTTCCCTGTACCTTATATTGTCTTATTCCTCGATTCCCAGAATCTCGACTGCTTTATCTGAGTCTATCTCCTCAACCGTCTTAAGCTTTCTCTGTATAAGCTCGTTGCGGTTTGTCGCATCGTCAAGCGTCTTTCCTGCCTCGTCTATTTTCTTCTTAGCTTTGGCAAGCAAGTCACCGAAAGTGTCATACTGTTTCTTTGCGGCAGCAAGAAGCACACGAACTTCCTTGGCCTTCTCGTTTATCGCAATCGCTCTAAAGCCCATAGCAAGCGAATTTAACAACGCTGTTATGGTACTCGGACCCGATATCATGACATTGTATTCGCTGTGTATCTTCTCGGCTATGCCGTTAGGTGAGCTGATTATCTCACTGTAAAGTCCCTCAGTAGCAAGGTACATTATGGCAAACGGTGTCGTTTTCGGCTCGTGTATGTACTTAGTGATTTCCTTAGCGCAGCCTATAACACGTCTTTCAAGTGCTTTTTTAGCCTCGTCTATTGCAAGCTTATCTCCCCTGTCGGCTGCCTCACAAAGTCTTGCGTAGTCCTCCATCGGGAACTTTGAATCTATCGGCAGATATGTAAATACGTCTTTGTTGTCACCCGACGGTATTCTGACGGCAAATTCGACCATTTCACGACTGCCTGCCTTGGGATTGGTGACAACGTTCTTGTCAAACATTCCGGGAATAGTCTGATCGAGTATACTCTCAAGCTGTATCTCCGCCCACGTTCCTCTGGTCTTTACATTCGTAAGTATTCTGTTAAGAGAGCTGACATTATCGGTCACACCCGTTGAAAGCTCTTTCATTTCGCCAAGTGATTTGTACACATTTTCAAGTTGTTCGGATACAGCCTTGAATGATGTGTTAAGTCTTGTCGTAAGTGTCGTGTTAAGCTTTTCGTCAACTGTCTGTCGCATCTGTTCGAGCTTTTCTTCGTTGCTCTTTTGAAGTTCCGTAATAGATGCCTTGACAAGTGCGTTCTGCTTTTCGTTTTGGACTTCGTTTGCTTTTCTTATTTCTTCGAGTGAGTCGGAAAGTGCCTTTGAAAGTTTTATTCTCTGTTCAAAGTTATCCTCCGTCATCTTCGTCAAAAGCTTGTTCATGTCGTTGAGTGAGCCTCTGACTTCCGCTCTTAACTGTTGCTCACGCTGTGCCTCCTCCATTCGGCTCTTGCTGAACTGGTCGGAAACAAAGCCCGACAGTGCGTTTATTTGTGCCGTGACCGCCGCTTGATTCTTCTCGTTTTTCTCAGCAAAATCATCGGGGATATTGCTCTTGGGTTTTCTTATTATAAGTACACCGAGCATTACCGCACAAAGGGTTGTAAGAACGATTATAATTACAGATAAAGTTGATTGATCCATTTATTTTCCTCTCTTTCGCTTTCTTCTTTATAGTATAACATTTAAGTCGGAATATGTAAAGGATAAAACGAAAATTTGTTCGAAAGAATGTAAAATAATAAAACAATGCACGGAATATTGTGTCAAATGATACAATATTCCGTGTGATTATGTTGTCAGATTCCGTAGAACAGCTTGTTTATTATCTTTTGAAATGTAAGGAAAGTATATGCAAACTTCTCTGCAAAGAAGTAGCCGATCTTGCTCGTTGAACCTTCCTCGTCACAGATCTTGGAGTCTTTTTCCAATGCAAGCTCCGATGCTCTGACAAGCTTGTATTCGTATTCGTTCGGTGTATCTTCTTTGACTGTGATAAGTCCTGCACCTCTTACGGTGTCGTTTGAATAGTTCTTATTATGGACTGTCGGTACACCGACTATGTCTATTCCGTCAACGTCCGCTATGAACGAGTTGACGTGGTCATGACCGCTGAATGATGCCATGATATCGCCGACTTCTTTGAAAGCCTCAAGTTCACCGCATACGTCGTCATAAGGCGGTTGAGGTGCTTCATAGACAAACCCCGTGTACCCTGCAAGACGTGGCACAAGAGAATAAATCTTTCCGTTATATTTGTTGCTTGCCTTACCGAGATCAACTGAAAATTCGGGATAAAGCACGTCATAAACCTCGGGCAGGATTATATGTTGGAAATTCAGTGCCGGAACGGTAACACCGCCGTTGTTCTCTTTAAGTTCGGCTGCTGTTTTTTTGTACCATTCGATTTGGCTTTCACGAACGTAGTCATATCCGCCTACGGTTTCATCGGGATTATCTGCACCCGAATCAAAGAACCAAAGATTGAGTTTTACGCTTTCTCCGTCAGACGACATAACAGGCAAGTTGAAGTTTCCGCTGCCGTAAAGCTCGGGGTCTGCATCATATGAAAGGCAATCATACTTTTGATATATTTCAAGCAGTGCCTCTCTTGTCACACCCTCCGATTGGCTGTCGTGATTGCCGAATATCGCCGCATACGGTATATTTCTTTCTCGCATCGGCTCGGTTATACGGTCGATGAGGACTTCGTGTTCTTCGATCGTGTCGGCTGTCGTATTGTCACCCAAAAGCACCACAAGGTCGGGGGAATATTTGTCGAGTGCCTCACGCATTATCTGTCTTGCACAGCCGTTGCTCGTGTTGTTTTCGTGAATGTCGGTGAATATCATTATTTTAAATTCACCGTTTGAAAACCTAAGTTCTGTATCAGTCTTTGCGTACCCGAAAAAAGTAAACGTTGAAATCAGCAACAAAGCCGAAAGAATAATTGCAGTCAGTTTTTTAAATTTCATATTTTGACCCTCCATTCGTCTAAATTATAAGCCAAAATCACAGCCGTGTCAATATTTGCACTTGCACTTGATTCGATTTCGGTATATGATGTTATTAAACCAAATATGAAGGGGAATTAACATGGATTTTGATTTCTTTATGCCCGTCCAAGTTTTAAGCGGACGGAAAGTTTTGATAAAAAATGCTGATATTTTTTCTAAGTACGGTAAGGTTTGCGGCATTGTTACGGGTCGCAGCTCGGCAAAGAAGAGCGGTGCATTGGGTGACGTTCTCGAATCACTCGAGAAATGCGGAATAAATTGTATCATATACGACAGAATCACAGAGAATCCGCTTATTGAAAGCTGTCATGAAGCAGGAAAGCTTTTCAGAGAAAACAATGTTGATTTCATCGTGGGAATAGGCGGCGGCTCACCTCTTGATGCAAGCAAGGCCATAGCCATATATACGGCAAACGAGAATCTTGCACCGAAAGGCATATATTTAAGAGAGTATGACAACTCGCCTCTCCCTGTAATTTTGATAGGCACAACTGCCGGAACAGGCAGTGAAGTTTCGGGTGTTTCGGTTTTGACAGACGGCAGTACAGGAAGAAAAAAGAGCATATCGGGTGCAGACTGCTATGCAAAAGTCGTATTTGCCGACAGTGCATACACTCATTCAATGCCGTATGACGTTACGGTATCGACCGCACTTGACGCACTTTCACACGCAATAGAGGGATATTTTTCGGCAAGATTTTCGGACATACCGAAAGTGTTCTTTGAAAAGGCAGTGCCGATGTTATGGGAATGCTTGAAAAAGCTTGATAGGGACAAAACTTTGCCCGATGAAGAAATGAGAGAAAAGCTTTATTACGGCTCACTTTATGCCGGAATGGTTCTCAATCACTGCGGCACTTTATTCCCTCACACACTCGGCTATGTTCTGACCGAAAGCTACGACATTCCCCACGGCAAAGCTTGTACGGCTTTTACGAGTGAGCTTATAGAGATAGGCTGCAAATATCAGCCGGAAAAATCTCACGCACTTATGGAACTTATATCTTCGACAAAAGACGAGTTTTGCGATACGGTAGCAAGGCTGACAGCGTTGCCTGAAATTAAAATGAGTGAGGAAGAGATAGGTGTTTTCTGTTCAAGGTGGGACAGTGTTATACCGAACAATTTTAAGAACACACCAAACGGATTTACAAAAGACGATGCGGTTATGGTGTTTGGGAAGTTTAAGGGGTAGGTTGCGGAGCGTAACGGCTTTGGAGCTTCCCCCCGAACGACAGTGAGCGGGGTGATGAACCAAAGCCGCTTTCATACCCACTGCGTTCGCAAATGCAAAATGCAAAGTGCAAAATTACGGTGCTGACTTTCGGATTTCTGCACAGTGAATAGGCATAAACCCCCATCTTTTCAGCCCTTTGGTTTTTATCTTAGGCAAGTCACAGCATCGGGGCGGTATGCTGTGCTATCTCACTTCGTTCGAACGCACATTATCCCGCCATAACGCTCCGCAGCCGCCCCTAAGGGCAGCCGCTCCGCTTACTGCTGACTTTCAACTATAACAAAAAATCCGTCTTGTACTTGACAAGACGGAAATGTGCCTTAAAAATCATATCTAATTCGACCCTCATCAGCTTAACCATAAAATGCGATAAAACCAAAATCAGTTATTGACAAAATATAGTAAATTGAATATAATAATTTCGGTTCTGCACAAACGGTAAGGCGGCTATACTCTTGCCCTCATTAAGGGGGTGATGCTAATGCAATACATAACATTAGAAGATCTTATAAACTTTTCAATGTTGATCATTGCTATTGTAGAATTAGTTATTCTGATTCTCGAGCATAAAAACAAGTAAACCGCCGGCATTTCCCAAGAGCGGCGGTTTAACTTATTTTTTTAAACGCTATTCGAGGGCATGACCGCTTATCGCAGCACCCTCTCGCATATATATTATATGCGAGAGTTTTTGTTTTGTCAAGTGCAAGACGGTTTTTTATTATAGTCTTAAGTTTCTAATATATAAAATTCAATATTCATTTAGCATTTTCATTTCAATTGACAAAACCACTCATGCGTGATAAAATAAGCTTAGGCATATTTTCGCCGGCTTGAGTGCAGATGTAGTTTAGTGGCAGAACATCAGCTTCCCAAGCTGAATGTGCGGGTTCGATTCCCGTCATCTGCTCCACAAAAATTTTAATCTGCGGTAAGCGACGGCATACCGCAAACAGGAGGAAATAATATGAGCAAAGAAATCGAAAGGACTTATCCGAGCTGGCTTAAGGGCGAGTTCAAAAGTGCACAGAAAGAATACACACAACCGACAAAAATGTTAGCAGATGACGGCACTCTGCTTTCACCCGGTTGGGCAAGACACCAGATATTCGACTACAGCAGAGATAAGGTCGTACCTAAGATGAGAAGTAAGGAGTGGGATTTCTATCAGGTCAGCAACGGTAGATACATGGTTCAGTTGAGCTTTGCGAACATCTCACTCGGCGGCTACGTTTCGGCTGTTCTTATCGACCTTAAAAATCCCGACCCGAACAAAAAGCTTGCAGCAGGAACAAAGCACGAGGCAATGACGCTTTACCTCGGCGGCAGAGATAAATATACTCTCCCGGCAAGAGGCGATGTACCGAACAACGTTAAATACACCGTAACGGGTATAGGAAAGCCGGCTGAATTTGAATTTGACACAAGAGAAAACAGCCGTACTATCTCGTTCAAGTCGGGCGATGTTGAGTGTAAATTTGACATGGATATCCCCGAGGGACTCGAAAACATTACAACGGTACTTCCGTTCAAGAATCACCCGACAAGTTTCTTTATGACAACAAAGCAAAACTGTATGCCCTGTAGCGGTACATACAGATGCGGTGACAAGGTTTACGAGTTCTCAAAAGACGACACATTCGCTTGCCTTGACTGGGGCAGAGTCAACACTCCGTATCAGCTTGTATGGTACTGGGGCAACGGCTCGACATATATAACCGATGCAGAAGGCAAAAAGCACATTTTCGGCTTTGAGATAACTTGGGGTATCGGTGACGAAACGAACGCAACGGAAACCTGCATTTTCTATGACGGCAAGGCTCACAAGTTCGGTCCTGTTGACGTTAAGGTGTTCCCGAAACCCGACAAATATATGGAACCGTGGCACTTTGTTTCCGAGGACGGCAGATTTGACATGACGATGACTCCGTTCTACGATCATCACTGTGACACGAACGTTGTCAATCTTTTGAGAATGCATTCTCATCAGGTACACGGACTTTGGAACGGAACGGCAATTCTCGATGACGGCACAAAGCTTGAAATCAAGGATATGTATGCGTTCTGCGAATATGTTGAGAACAAATGGTAATTTAATCTAAATAAAAAGCTTGTGCTGATTTTACGGTCGGCACAAGCTTTTTGTTTGTTGGGGAGCGGAGCGGCCGACGTCAGGCGGTTGCGGAGCGTAACGGCGGCAGATTGCGTACTCCCCGAGCCGCAAGGCGAGTGGGAGTGCCAATCTTTCGCCCCGCTGCTGTAAGGTGCGATAACGAAAGACTTTGCGGGCTGAACAGGCTTACAAAGTTAAAAGAGCCGCTTATCTGAATATTATGTCGTTCGGTTCGACTTTTCTGTCCTTGT
>CAYWDD010000019.1:0-13438 GCA_964456935.1 uncultured Faecalibacterium sp.
TTCAATAAAGCTCCGTTCAAAAACGTTATCGTTTTAGGTCACGTTCAAGACGAAAACGGTCAGAAGATGAGCAAGTCAAAGGGCAACGCAGTTGATCCGTTTGACGCACTTAAGACCTACGGTGCAGATGCTATCCGTTGGTACTTCTATACAAATTCCGCACCTTGGCTCCCGAACCGTTTCCACGGCAAGGCAGTTACCGAGGGTCAGAGAAAATTCATGGGTACACTTTGGAACACATACGGTTTCTTTGTACTCTATGCAAATATCGACAAATTCGATGCAACTAAGTATACGCTTGACTATGACAAGCTTTCCGTTATGGACAAGTGGTTGCTTTCAAAGATGAACTCAATGGTCAAGGCTGTTGATACAAATCTTGCAAATTATAAGATTCCCGAGGCAGCAAAGGCACTTCAGGAATTTGTTGACGACATGAGTAACTGGTATGTACGTCGTTGCAGAGAGCGTTTCTGGAAGAAAGAACTCGATCAAGATAAGATCAACGCTTATATGTCACTGTACACCGCACTCGTTACAGTCAGCAAGGCGGCAGCTCCGATGATACCGTTCATGACAGAGGATATTTACAGAAATCTTGTCTGCTCTATAGATGAGAATGCACCCGAAAGCGTACATCTTTGCTCGTTCCCGGAAGTTTGTGAGGAACACATTGATGCAGAGCTTGAAGAAAATATGGATACCGTTCTTAAGATCGTCGGTCTTGGCAGAGCGGCAAGAAATGCATCTAACATCAAGAACAGACAGCCTCTCGGCATGATGTATGTCAACAGTGAGCATGAACTTGACGAGTACTATATCAACATTATTGAGGAAGAACTCAACGTCAAGAAAGTTTCATTTGTCAATGATGCAGACGACCTTATGACATATCTCTTCAAGCCGCAGATGAAAACTCTCGGCCCAAAATACGGCAGTAAGCTCGGTGCTATCAGAAACGCACTTCTTACTCTTGACACAGACAAGGCTAAGAAAGAGCTTGACGCTAACGGAAAGATCGACCTTGATATCGGTGGCGAAACAGTCGAACTTCTGACTGATGATATTCTCATCGAGGCAAAGCAGAGAGAGGGTCTTGCAAGCGTTTCAGATTACGGTGTAACGGTCGCTCTCAGCACAGAGCTTACACCCGAACTTATCGAAGAAGGCTTTGTTCGTGAGGTTATCAGCAAGGTTCAGACCATGCGTAAAGATGCAGGATTCAACGTCACAGACCATATCGCACTTTATGTAAACACAAGCGACAAGCTTTCAGAAGTGCTTACAAGAAACAAAGAGAGCCTTATGGGTGACGTCTTGGCAGACGAACTTCACACAGATTCCATGGACGGCAAAACAGCCGAGTGGAACATTAACGGCGAAAAGGCAACCATCGGCGTTAAAGTCATAGCATAAATTACAGTAACAACTGCTGTCGCAAACCGCTTTGCGGTTTGCGACAGCTTTGTAGTTTCTGCCTCTGTCAACGGCGGCTTCGCCACCCTTGCGGCTTCGCCGCAAGGATGAACGCTGCCACCGTTCCGCCCGCCCTGCGGGCGGTTTCACACCTACCGAATCAAACGACACCGTAAATTGTTTCAAATATGATTTACTTTTTGCTCTTATCGTGATACAATAATAAAAAACGAAAGGAAGAGAAACACATGAAAAAGTCGGTTCTCAGAAAATACGCTAAACTCATAGCCGTAATGGGTGTGAATATTCAAAAAGGTCAGCAAGTCGTTATTTCGGCTGAACTCGATCAGCCCGAATTTGTAAAAATTCTCGTTGACGAATGTTACAAAGCAGGCGCATCAAAGGTTACGGTCGATTGGACATACCAGCCTCTTGAAAAACTTCACGTCCGTTACAGAAGCATAAAAACGCTTTCGACAGTTGAAAAGTGGGAGGAAGAAAAACTCAAACATACGGTCGAAGTCCTGCCGTGTAAGATATTGCTTCTCTCGGAAGACCCCGACGGACTTAACGGCATAAATCAGGAAAAGATGGCAAAGGGACATCAAAACAGATATAAGATAATCAAGCCGTACCGTGACATGACAGAGGGCAAACAGCAGTGGTGCATTGCCGCTGTCCCGGGCAAGGCTTGGGCAAAGAAGGTGTTCCCTCAGCTTAGAACTTCACAGGCAGTCGAAAAGCTGTGGGAGGCTATACTCTACACTTCAAGAGTATCGGAGGACAGCGACCCGATAGAAAACTGGAAAAAGCACAACGAAGAAATCCACTCAAGATGTGAATATCTTAACAGCCTCAGCATTGAAGAACTTCACTATACTGCCTCAAACGGTACAGATTTCACTGTAGGACTCATACCCGAATCACAGTTTTGCGGTGCAAGTGAATCGACGATTTCGGGAATTTCCTATAATCCGAACATTCCCTCCGAGGAGTGCTTTACTTCACCCATGAAAGGCAAAGCCGAGGGCATTGTATATTCGTCTAAGCCGCTTTCCTATCAAGGACAGCTTATCGAAAACTTTTCAATAACATTCAAAGACGGAAAAGCCGTCGATTGCAAAGCCGAGAAAAACGAGGAACTTCTCAAAAAGCTTATCTCGATGGACGAAGGTTCTGCTTATCTCGGTGAGTGTGCCTTAGTGCCGTATGACTCTCCGATAAGAAACAGCGAAATCCTTTTCTATAACACACTCTTTGATGAAAATGCCGCTTGCCACTTGGCTCTTGGTGTCGGATTCATGGAATGTATAAAGGACTACCACAACTACACCATTGAACAAGTTCATGAGCTTGGTGTCAATGACTCTATAGTACACGAAGATTTCATGATAGGCACAGCTGATCTTTCCATAACAGCTAAGTGCAGAGATGGAAAGTCGGTAGAGATTTTCAAAGACGGAAACTGGGCATTTTAATTTAAAATTGTCTTATATGATACAGAATATAAAGAGGCTGCCGATTAAGGCGGCCTCTTTTTAACCGCCCGCCCGCAGGGCGGGCGGAACGGCGGCAGCGTGTACCTGCGAGCGTGTGCCGCAAGGCACAATGCGAGTAGGTGCCGATGCCGCCGTTGACAGGCAGCAGAAATCTTCACATCAAGTGAAACTCATGTGGGTGCAGCTATTGTAAAGCCTGCGTATAGCACGGTCCGATTTAAAGATCATCTGCGTCCTGCTCAGGATAAACTCCGTTTTCACTTGGAGTTCCGGTGTATGAGCCGAGTGTATCGGTGTTGCTTTTAGCCTGCTTTTTCCATGTCTCGACAACTTCATTGACTTTCTTTGAATTTTTTATTTTCTTTTCCATGTTTCTCACCTCCTGCGTTTATTTTTCGCAGTTATGAATAACTTATTGACTGATTTACGAAATTGTCCTATTATAAGCATAGAAAAAATAAAAAATTTACTTTCGATGCAACACTTTGCACTTTTTTACGCACTATATATATGAACGGATGTGATAACCAATGAGCTCAAAGGAAATTCGTGATCTGGTCAAAGCGGCAAAAGACGGAAGCACACAGGCTTTCGGTGAACTTTATGAAAAATACTCGGGTGAGATGTTTAATTTCGCTTGCTACTACCTCGGTGATAAATACAGGGCCGAAGATGCTGTAAGCGATGCTGTCTGCGAGGCTTTTTCATGCATAGGTACGCTGAAAAAGGCTGATGCTTTCAAGACTTGGCTGTTCAGAATACTTATTCGCTCGTGTCAAAAACAACTGAAATACATAGTCGAGCAACGCACAACTTTTGATATCGAAACATTGAAAACAGCGTCGGCAGAAGACGATTTCGTCGAAACGACAGCGCTCAAACAGGCTCTTTCAACTCTCTCACAAGAGGACAGGGGAATTGTTTTACTGTCTGTTGTCAGCAAATATAACAGTCGTGAAATAGGCGAAATGTTAGGTCTGCCACCGTCAACGGTTCGCTCCAAGTTAATGAGATCGACCGATAAACTGTATGCGTTTTTGAACGAAGAGAGGAGTGACAAAGATGAAACACGAAGAAAAAATTGAATTTTTATCAGAACAGTTCGAAAGTGAAAAACAGCAAATACCTGTATCACTTGAGAAAGAAAACGTAGTATCAATGCTTGAAAGCGTTGATATAAGCAAGAGGAAAAAAGCAAGGATAATACCTATCAAACGTTATGCGTCACTGGCAGCCGCATTGATGGTCGTAGTTGCCGTAGCGGTGCTGTCAAAGGGATTTTTGAATAAAGATAGCTTTGCAACACAAACAGAACAGACAGAACAAGCAGAAGAAACAAGAGCTTTATCAGGCATTTACTCTGCCGAAGTTGTCGATGTTTATGCCGAGATAGAGAAGTACTTTCTCTCGGAACATGAGATACTTTTAGAAGAAATCGAGAACGAACAGAAATATTCTTACGGAACTGACGACTTGGGAACTAATTACACTTACGCAGTGAAAAACGAAAGTGCAGCCTCCGATAATGCAAGTGACCTCGGTGCTTACGGAAAAACAAACACGCAAGTCAGCGGAATTGATGAAGGTGACATAATCAAAAACGATGGTAAATATATTTATACAGTTGCTAAAAACAAGGTATATATAGTCGATGCCGAAAGCATGAAACTGACAGCCGTGATAAGCGATTTCGCAAAAGGAGATTACACTGTCAAAACAGAGCTGAACATAGATGAAATTTATGTTCAGGGTGATATATTGGCGGTCACAGCGACCGAACAGGAATACTATCCGAATAGCAATGTTTACAACGGTCCTAATATCGCCGACGACTGGTATTATCCGATAGACACAAGTAAAAGCAAGGTTTATATAGCGTTTTATGACATTTCGGACAGAACAAAACCGACAATAAAAGCAAAACATACGCAAAGCGGTATTTATCAAGACTCAAGGTTAGTAGACGATATACTCTACACTGTCGCTTATTATACTGTTGATGTTTCGCACAACAAGACTGAGGATCAGATAAAAACGGAGTGTGTACCGAAAATTGACGGCAAACGAATCGATGCGGAAAATATCATGTTTACAAGCGACTACAATGACGATATAAAAAGCTACGTTGTTGTTTCATCATTTGATTTGAATAATAAATCGGAAAATAATTCATCGTACGCTTGCCTTGGTGATGTTGATAACATTTATATGTCGAGAGAAAGACTTTATATCGTTTCGACAGGTTATGATACGCTTATATCCGACAGCAATTTAGGCTCGGGATATCTTACCGTTATATCCGCTTTGAAACTTGACAGCGGAAAGATATCATATGAAGCAGAGGGCAGCGTCAGCGGCAGAATAAACGACCAATACAACATGGATGAGTATAACGGATACTTCAGAATAGTAACGACCGACTTCAAAGAAGAAAAGAATGATGTCATAGATATCAGCAGTATTTATGTTTTAAACAATGACTTAAATGTTGTCGGGAAACTCGTTGATATAGCAGAGAACGAGGCTGTCGAATCCGTTCGATTCATGAAAGACACAGCATACATTGTAACATTTAAAAACACAGACCCGTTGTTTATTGCCGATTTGTCCGATCCGACATCGCCCAAGATAACAGGCAAGGTCAAATTGCCGGGATTCTCATCTTATTTGCACCCGATAAACGACAGTTACTTAGTCGGCATCGGATATGACGGTGACGAGGAAAGTGCGAAATGGGATACGGTTAAGATAACCCTTTTTGACGTAAGCGATCCGAAAAATCCGAAAGTCGCAGACGAGTACGTCATAGACAAAGCGGAATGCGACATCAACTACGACCCGAAAGCCTTTGTCTATTATCCCGAAAAAGAGCTTATGGGCATTCCCGTTGCCGTATATGATACAGATTTGAAATCACACTGCGCCTATTACTACTTAAGTCTAGAGGACGGAAAGATTTACGAAAAAGCGGTATTGAACCACGGCTTTAATAAGTACGATGCAAGCTTTGCCGACTTTTTCAGAGGAACATATATTTCCGATACTGCTTATACCGTAACGGAAAAAGGAATATGTTCATTTAACATAGACACCGCAGATAAGCTCGGTGAACTTAAATTTGAGGAGAAAAACACATGAAAAGAATAACAGCCTTACTTATTTCAGCGATAATGTTGTTGACGTTCGCCGCTTGTAAAGACCCGTTTGCAAGTGATCTTCCTTTGGAAGAAACCGAAAATAACCAAAGCGAAACATCTACCTTTACAGGGCGAATGGTTATAGGTAAAAACAACTATCTGATAATAGACGAGAGCGGTTTACCGATACGCATATCCGTCGAAGGCTCTATAGACGATTTTTTCGAAGGATATAAGACAGGCGATAAGGTCGAAGTTTTGTCCTCACTTGTTGCGGAAACATATCCGGGTCAGGCTTTCATATATAAAGTAAAGCTGATAGAAAATGGGAGTATCAACGATATTCCGTCCGAGGTGCTTGCAAGTCTTAAAGACTTAGGTTGGGTAAGCTGACAGAGTATAAGAAGATCAAGAAGAGAAAAATAAGCCACCGGCACGATGCCGGTGGCTTTGATTTTCAGATATGCATCAGTTATCGGTCGTTTCGTTACTCTCGGGTTCTGTCGCTTGGGTAACGTTGACCTCCCTTTCGGGTTCTTCAAGCGTTGTCTTTTCTGTCGGAGCTGTCGTTTTAACTTTCTGCGTGACATCTTCGCTTGCAAGCGTTGTCGAAAGCGTACTTTGAGGCTCTGTGGTTGTCGGTGCTTCCGATATGTTCAACGCTACCGTTGTGCTGAAATATCCGATAAATACAGCGACTAAGAGTACAAACACCGAAAGTATGATCTTGATGTTTCTGTGTTCGTCCGGTGTTTCGTGCATGACTCGGAGATATTTTTGCTCCGATCCGCCACCCGGATAATATTTCGAGAAACTGTAGTAACTGCGTTTGACTTTTACACCGTCACTGTCCGTTTTTCTTTTTTTGTTCGATTTAAATTTTTCTTTCTTTATTGACATCTGATCATCTCACTTATTAAATGAATGACGCCTCACCCGAGAAACAGGTGAATGCAAGAGAAAGCAGTGCAACATAGATAAACACTGCCGGCATACCTCTGAACGCTCTTGGGATATCCTTGTTTTGAGCTATGCGACGCATACCCGAGTTGATGAAAACGACTGCAAGCATAAACGCAAGACCTGCACCGATACCGCTGCCGATAGATGCGGGAACGGAGTTTGCACTTCTGCTGTTGATTATAGGTACGGCAAGTATGAGCGAGTTTACAGCACACATACCCATTGAGTTTAAGAACTTGCGGTTAGCTTTTAAAACGACTATGGCAAAGACCGAGGTGATAAAGTGAATCACTGCCAAAGCTACGGCAAAAACGACTATATGCCATATCGTATTCAAGGCTCTTATTGACGGGATAAGGTCAAGCAGACTGCAGACCAGCGAAGTGAAGGTCGAATAATAAACGACCGTAAACAGGTACATAAGGAAAAACTTGGGTCTTTTTGCAAGTCTTATCGTTTCACTCAATGCAAGACCCGAAGAAAATATCAAATTCTGTATAAGCAGACTGTAAAGTGCCGCTATAAGCATTTCAAAGAACCAACTCATTTTTCCTCACCTTCCTTTTCTTCTTCATCATCAGGCAGGTTCAGTTCAATTTCTTCATCGTAACTGTCGCTTTCTTCTTCTACCTTGACCTTTTCTTTCGTTTCGGGGTCATGAAGAAAACTCAGCGTACCGCTTGTAATATTAACTCCCTCTTCGTGAATTGTCGGCTCTTCAAGGGCTGTTTTGAGATTAAAGCTGTTTGTAGGTTGACCTCTGAATTTCTTTTGTATAAGCCATTTATGAAATGCCGCAACGAAACCTATTATTACAAGTCCGCCAAACGGCAAAGCCATTCCCGAAAGCTTAGGCAAAGAGGAAACTGTTTTACCCCATATCGTTCCGTATGCAAAAACTTCTCTTATCGCTCCGACTACAACAGAGGCTACGACAAATCCGACGCTTGTTGCTATGGAATCGTAAAATGCGTGTTTTACGCTGTTTTTGACTGCGAACTTTTCACATCTTATGACGATAAGGCTGTTTACCGCAAGCAAGGGCAGATAAATGCCCATAGATGCATAAACTTCCGAGTGAGTCTTGTCAAGATAAAGCATTAACGGTGTCAGCAAAGCGACCGCTATGAGCATATATGTCGATATTCTAAGCCAGCGTGAAAACTTTTTAAGCACCAAAGAGGATAAAAGCTCACACACGATCAATACAAGGCTTAGCATAAGCGACATATTAAGGCTTAAACGAAGTGTAGTAAATATCGCCGCTATCGAACATACACCGATAGCCTGCGTTAAAACAGGGTTATGAATAAATGCACCCTGAAACATTATCTTCTTGAAGGAAAGCTGATCTTTTTTCTCATTATCCATTGTCGGCATCTCCTTCTGTTTCTATTTTTGGCTGTTCTTTAGCTGATTTCTTGTTGTCAATATGCTTTTTAATAAGTGCATAGTAATCGGTGACAACGGGAGTTACCGCATTCATTATAAGAATACTGAAACAAGCACCCTCGCTGTACTTTCCGAAGTAACGAATGAGCATACAGATAACACCCATCGAAAAGCCGTAAAGTATTGACGGTAAGAACTTTCCGGGAGCTGAAACCGGGTTGGGTGCTAACACCAAAGCCGCAAATATAAGCGTTCCCGAGGAAAGCTCCATTATAAGGGAAACATATCTTCCCGAGTTGACTCTCGGAAAGAGTATCGCCATCAATGCACAGGCGAAGATAAACGAAAAGCTTATAGCCGCCTTCCTCGGTCTTTTCGCTATAAGATATACAGCCGAACCGAGTAAAGCTATCATACAGGTCGTGCCTATAGGACCGGGGTTTACACCACCGAGAATCGAGAACAATTCAAGCTCGTTAAGGTCTATTGACTTTCCGTATGAAAGCATCTCACCGAATGAAGTTCCGGAGACAAAATCGGCACTGCCGAATAAAGGCGATGATGTTCCTACAGTTATCGGTGCGTATGTGAATACGGCTTCCGGGAAACAGACGCACAAAAAAGCAAAGCCGACAGCCGCAGGTGTAAACGGTGCTTTTCTTGCTCCTCCGAACGGAACTTTCGCAACGAGTATAGCGAAAGCACTGCCTATAACGGGGATATATGACGGACAGACGGCAGGGAGCATAAGACTTATCGCAAGTCCCGTTGCCGCAGCATGAAGATCACCGACGGTGCTGTCCTTTTTCATTATTTTGCAAGCTATATATTCCGAAACGACAGCTGAAACGACTCCCCAAAAAGCGACTCTCAAAGCGTTGAAACCGTTGAGGTAACAGCCGATTATCAGCAGCGGAGTCATCATGACTATCATATCAAGCGAGTATTTATAGAGCGGATCGGTATTTCTTACAAGATCATCATTGACTTTCTTTCTTTTAGCCAATAAGCTCACCTTCCTTTGGTGTTTTTTCCAATATTTCTTCATTGAAATACGGACAAATGAATATTATGATATATAGTGACAGTTGATTTATATTTTATGTACACCGAACGTGTACAGACAATTATCCTATATCAAAGGTCTGAAATCAATCATATTTTATGAACGGGAGGTAGGAACAATGGATATCAGCGTTCCCAAGGAAAATTATATTTTCATCGAACTGACAGGAGAGGATATGAAAAATCTCAATATCACTTATGCCGATATGGATTACTCCAACATCGAAACAAGACGTGTCATCAGAACGCTGCTTGACGAGGCGAAACATTCGCTCGGTCAAGAGTTTGAACTCAGCGAGGACATGAGGATAGAGGCCTTGCCGTCAGCGGACGGAGGCTGCCTGTTGTTCTTTTCGATAATCAGAAAGCCGACTTGTTACAAGATAAAAAGCAAGACGTCATTTACAGCTTACCGATTTAAAAATATAGATTCCGTTCTTGATCTGTCGTTTGCTTTATCGCAAAGAGATAAGACAAAGCTTAAATCAAGCCTATATACCGACAAGGACGAATATATAATGACGCTCATCGGAAAGCTCAGACATTCGGTAACAATGAAACTTTGCGAATATGCCGAGCCTGTTGCACACGGAGAAAGCGAGATATTAAAAATGATCGAATACAAGACCTGTCTTATTAAAGATAACGCTTTAGACAGACTCTGCTTTGTTTCTTAAAGCGGATATCATTTCTTTAGGTGACTTCGCACCGAAAACAGCACTGCCTGCAACGAAAACGTCTGCACCTGCTTTTGCGGCTGTTTCTATAGTGTCAAGGGAGATTCCGCCGTCAACCTGAATGAACGGTGAAAGCTCTCTTTTCTTACATTCTTCTTTAAGCTTGACTATTTTGGGCATCATGTCCGCCATGAAACTCTGACCGCCGAAACCGGGTTCTACAGTCATTATCAGCACCATTTCAAGCTTGTCAAGATAAGGATATACTTTCTCTATGTCCGTTCCGGGCTTAACACTGAGTCCTGCCTTACAGCCGAGAGAATGTATAAGGTCGATAGTTTCGTCGATATCGCTGTCACATTCGTAGTGGAACGTGATGATGTCCGAGCCTGCCTTAACGAAATCACCGATATATTTTATCGGTTCGCTTATCATAAGATGAACGTCAAAGGTGAGGGGAGTTATCGACCTCAAAGCCTTGACTATGGGCGCACCGAGAGTTATGTTCGGTACGAAGTGACCGTCCATTACGTCAATGTGAAGCCAGTCCGCACCGCAGTCCTCCATAAATTTAAACTGCTGACCCATTTTCGAAAAGTCGCAGGAAAGTATAGACGGGGATATTTTAGCCATATTTTAGACCTCCGTTATTTTCACTTAAAGTCAGATGAATCTTCATCGTACAAATAATGTGTGTTTAATAATCAAATTACGAATTTATATAAAAACTCGCTATCCTATTATAACAATTTTCAGGGTAAAGGTCAATAAAAAGTGTAACGATATGTGCATATTTCATAAAATATATCGTTTTATACTGATTTCATTGACATTTTTATACAAAAATGATACCATGAGGGTGTAAATTTTATTCGGAAACAGGAGGTATAATATGATTAACGAAAAAGGATTAAAAACTTATTCCAAAAAAGAGCGAAATATGTACCTTGTCGGTATGGCAGGGCAAAACTGCATTTACAGTACGATAAGCTGCATTTTGGCTTATTACTTTCAGTTCACTATTCTTATCCCTGCGGCAACGGTCAGCATTGTTATGACCATCGCCAGAGTTTGGGA
Organism: uncultured Faecalibacterium sp.; assembly: GCA_964456935.1. GTDB lineage: Bacteria > Bacillota > Clostridia > Oscillospirales > Acutalibacteraceae > UBA6857. The sequence goes on from CAYWDD010000019.1 coordinate 11,227, forward strand.
CGCATTCAATGACCCGATGATGGGAACTATCGTTGACAGAACGAGAACCAAGTGGGGAAAGTGCAGACCTTATCTTTTGTTTGTACCCATTCCGGTTTCTATTTTGACAACGCTTTGTTTTACAAACTTCGGATTCTACAATTCCGACGTAGGACTTTTTGAAGGCAAGAACCTTCTTATAGTTCTGTGGTCGGCACTTATCTACATCCTTTGGGGCATGACCTATACGGCAGGTGATATTCCGCTGTGGGGCATAAACGCTCTTTTAACAGAGGATCACAAGGATAGAGAAAAGATGCTCTCTCTTGCGAGAATAGCGGGCGGTTGCGGTTCGGCTATACCCTATGTCGGTGCGCAGTCCATAGCTTTGGCTTTAGGTAAGTTCTTTGCTCAAAAGGTAGGTGATAACGCACAGGGCGAGAGAATAGGATTCTTCGTTTCCGCACTCATACTTTCAATTATAGGCGGTGCTTTATTCCAGCTTGCAGGTTTGGGTACGGAAGAAAAAATCGCTCCGTCGGAAAAGAAATACACCTTAAAAGAGAACTTCACTCTTATGTGGACTAATAAGCCTTTCAGACAGATACTCCTTTCGGGTATACTCTCAAGTCCCGTGTCACTTGTCATGATATCGGCTACACCGCTTATTACATACTACTACTCGAATAAAGAAAGCTCACTTTATCTTGTATATATTATCGTACTCGGAGGTTCGCTCTTTATCGGACAGTTTGCGGCAATGGCGTTTGTACCGAAGATATTACAGCATACGACAAAAAAGAAAGCTTACAATTTCAGCAGACTTTTAAGCGTAATACCGTATTCGATGATATTCATTTTATACCTCTCTTCACCGCAAGGTTTGACTAAGCCGATATTTGTTGTTTTGGCATTTGTGATTTTCCTTATCTGCGGTGCGTCAATGGGTATTACGAGCGTATTGCAGTCGATAATGATAGCAGATGCGGTTGACTATGAAGAATATCACAACGGCATAAGACCCGACGGTGTGTTCTTCTCGGGTCAGACCTTTATAGCAAAACTTACGGCAGGCATAGCGACTATCATAAGCGGTATAGCGTACTCTGTGGTGGGCTTCTCCGATGCAAACGTTGCTAAGGTAAACGAGTATATAGCAAACGGCGGTATAGCAAGAGAGAATCCTGAATTTGCAAAATATATGGCATTGCTGTTCTTCCTCGTTTCAATTCCGCCTGCGATAGGAAACATACTTTCCGTCATTCCGACATGGCACTACTGCCTTGACGATGATGAACATTTGAGAATCTTAGACGAACTCAATGAAAGACGTCATAAGGCAGAGAAAAACGCAGAGTAAGATTTTAAATTTCATTTTGCGGTTTCTCACAGAAAGAGTGACCGATTGAATATGACAGATAAAAATCCCCGATTCGATCGGGGATTTGCTTTTGCCTGTAAAGTGATGAGAGGCTGCCCGCAAGGGCAACCTCTCGTAAAACTTAAGCTTTAAGCATCATAAAAACTTTCTCTATATCTTTTTACAGCTGCTTTGTATATCAAAAAGCCGACTATTATCGCACCAGTCACTGCATACGCAATGTAAAGCGATTTGCTGTTGTCACCGTTTGCCTTGACTTCGTTCCAAAGCTCATTCATGAGATTTCTGGTTTCATCGTCAAGATCATAGAAAAATTCGCTGTTTATCTCCTCGTCCGGATAGAGATATTTGTTGTTTGCCATCTCGGCATATTCCTCCATGCCTACAACGACCTTGTTAGGTGTTTCATAGCCTGTCGCATACGCATTGGCAAGTCCGACTTTCGGGTCAAGAAGGAAGTTTATATATAACTTTGCCGCCTCGACATTTTCCGCATTTGACGGTATGCATATCGCATCGACAAAGCTGTTTACACCCTCTTTTGGGTACACAAAGTCGAGATCGGGATTATTCTCGAGCATACACAGGAAGTCACCTGCGTAGTAGGGAGCAAGAGCGGCTTCTCCTGCCTCCATTTTGTCGTAAACTTCGTCCATAACATAGCCTTGCAGCAGCGGCTTTTGTGATATAAGTTCGTCTGCGGCAAGTCGCCATTCCGTGCTGTCGGTGGTATTGAACGACTGACCCAGAAGTTTCTGCGAAATAGCAAAGCTGTCACGGGGATTGTCGAACATCAATATCTTTCCTGCATACTTCGGATCCCAAAGCACCGACCAGCTTGTCGGTGTTTCA
>CAYWDD010000020.1:0-13429 GCA_964456935.1 uncultured Faecalibacterium sp.
AGAATCATCAGAAAAATTCCGACTCCGATAAGCAGCAAAGGTCTTTTATCATTAGGTATCTTCTCAATATATAGCTTGATCTTTTCTTGAATATTTTTAAGCATAACCTACTCCATATATATAAACTCGGTATCTTGACCTACAAAATTTTCTATCTGTGCCTGTATCTTTGCTTTTTCAAATTCACTTAAGTTTGCACCCGACACTTTTACAAAGAAAATACCGTTGCCGTATTCAACACTGACAATTGCATTTTCATCGTATTTTTTATATTTGCTCTGTATTTCATCTTGGAGCTTTTCGGAAACTGTATCTTCTATTCCATCTTTTAGTTCTTCCTCATATTTTTCGGCTGAACCGACACTTTCGTATCCGAAATCAGGTTCGAGCAGATCCGAAAACGATGAAATATCTATTTCGAATACACAGACTATTAAGATAAGTGTAACGACAAATCTCAAAACTCTTTTGTCACTTCTTTGAGGTAAGATCCTCATAAAAAAGCCGCTTGCTATCAAGACAATACAGACAGAAAATGCCCAACGTTTTATTTCGCTCATCAGCTTGCCCCCTTTATCGTTACGGTCAACCCAAGAGAAATTATCACAAGTACGACCTCGAAAAATATAATAGCCGTCAAAAGCTTTATTCCACCCAAAAAGCCTCTTAATATAGATGAGGCAGACGGCTGTGAAAAGAAATCACTGACAGTCGAAAGTATGCCGAGCAATAAGCAGCAAACCGAAAGCTTGGCGATGACGGGGAGATTTATTACGGCAACACATATGACGCCAAAGACGGCAACCGTGCTTTTAATTAGGTCAAGTGAGCCTATGACCGAACTTAAAATTGCACTGATGTTTGAGCCTACAACCGGCACAAAGCTTGATATAACATATTTACCTGACTTATATAAAACACCATCAAGCTCTTTTGCAAGAACGTTTTTAACAGATAGAATAAATGTAAAGACTGTTGACATTGCGGTAAACATTCCCGTTAAAAGCTTATTCATGCTGTGAACCGTTCGTTCACTTTTTGCGGTATCACTAAGGTCAAGAGAAATGACGAATGAAAAATACACACCGATAAGAGGTATAAGTATTTCTCCCGAAACTGCGGAAATTATCTGTGCCGCAGCGACAGTGACCGAATTATAAAGCACGGAAACCGTAACATTTCCCGATACTGACAAGATAGCCGTAATTATCGGAGCGAGAGTCAGCAAAAACTTTCCCGTGATGTCAAACGCTGCCGTCATTTGAGATAAAACGTCGCTTATAAAAGATGCTGTCATTATTACGGTTATCAGCCCGAAAACAGACGACACAACGGTTTTGTCACTGCTTTTTGTTTTGTCTAAGTCCGAAACCGCAGTTATGATTATTATCATTGCAAGCATTTTGAAAAAGTACGGAAGTATTTCCGAAACCGAAGTCTTAAATATATCTTTCAACGCATTTGCGGATTTTGTAAAAGAAACATCAAAGACCGAATCGAAGTCCAAGCTGTCTATTCCGAAGGAGCTTAAAATTTCCTTTGTGCTTTCATCAAGCGTTGAGTATAGTTCTTCGCCGTATTCGTTTGCCGTGCTTTCGTTTATCTCAAGTCCGTAAGCGCTTAACGAAAATGCTGAAATGAGCATTACCGTAAAAAGAAATGCGACTGTAAATTTAACTTTTTTCATATCAGTTTCCTATGTATCCTGCGATTATTTTTACAACTGAGTTAATGAGCGGCAATGCCGACACGGTGACGGCTATTTTGCCGCTGAGCTCAACGCATGAAGCAAGAAATCTGTTTCCGCTGTCAAGGCACGCGTCACTCGTTACGCTTGTTATAACCGTTATTCCGACCGCTTTAAAGAAAATCTTCAAAGCGGATAAACTGACGTCCGAAAGACTTATAAGTTCATTAAGAACGTTTTTAACGTAACCCAACTGTGATATACACCAAGTCAGAACAAAAACACCGCAAGCTGCCGAAAGATAAAAAGCATATTCTCTTTTGATGTCTTTCAGTACAGATACGGCTATACAGACAATAAATACAGCGGCGGCAATTTTAATAAAGTCACTCATATGTCAAACAATCCCTTTATTTCCGAAAAAAGCTGTGTGAGTTTAGGTATCAGCATCAAAACGACTATCACAAGTCCTGCAAGCGTGGTTATGACCGAATATTCATCTCGTCCCGAGCGTGACAAAAGCTGGTTAAGTATTGCGACGATTATACCCACAGCGGCAATTTTAAATATCAAATCAATTTCCATTATGTCCTCCGAAGTTATATCATCAATATTGCCGCAGTTAAACCCGATGCAATACCGGTGACGATATACAGTCTTTTTTTCTCGCTTTCGTCTTTCTCCGATTTGCAAAGTTCTTTTGAGAAGTGTTCCACGGTGTACGATATAAGTTTTTCCTGAGATTCCAAGTCACTTGTACCGAGTTTATCACCTAAAGACAGAAAGATAAACCTTTCGTTTTTATCAAGCTTAGAATCGCTTTCATAAAACGCCTTTTTCCACGCTTGCGGAAAGTCCGATTCTTTTATGTACAAAGCAAGTTTTTCCGAAAATTTATAATTACCGCCTTTATACTGCAAAACGATTGATTCGAGTGTGCTTTCGCTGTATTTGATATTACGGTTTATGTCCTCAAGAAAATCTATCAGCTGTTCGATTTCGTGTGTCTTTTCCGTTAGCCTATTCGCCTTTTGAAATCCCGTCATCGAACACAATATTACCGTTAAGACGATGAAGATATATTTCATTTATCATCTCTCCTGCATCATAAACCTGTCTTATTTTGCCAATACTCTCCCCTGTGCCGAGTAAAACGACTTTTCCGAAAGCTCTCGTTTCCAAAAGCTGTTCGAATTGCTTTTTTAAAATCAGCTCACTGTAATCCCCGGCATGGAGCGTCAGTATAAACCTAACACCGCTGTTGACACCTCTTAATATCGCCTGTGTTTCTTCATATGATGAAATTTCATCACACGCTATAATATCTGGTGAAAGAGTTCTTACGCTGATATCGATAGCTTGTGCCATAGGATAAGCGTCAAGTACGTCACAGGTTATTCCTATGTCGTTTGTGATAATTCCGCCGTTTACAGCCGATATTTCCCTTCTTTCGTCAATTGCACAGACTTTGTAATATTTTCCGAGTTTTCCCGATGCCGTCTGTCTTATCAGGTCACGCAAAACTGTCGTTTTTCCGCAGCTTGGCGGTCCTACTATTATTATCCCTTTGTCGCTTTCTTCTATTAAACCGATAATTTCATCTGCACAGCCGAATACTTCACGGGAAATTCTTAAGTTTATCGAACTTATATCTTTTACGTTTGTTATTGCTCCGTTTTCACATACAGCCGTTCCGCAAATTCCGGCTCTGTTTCCGTTCTTCATCGGTATGTATCCGCTGTTTATACTCCTTTGGAAAGTGTGTATCGAATAAGAACATATTCGGTTGAAAGTATCCCTGATTTCTTCGGAACTTACCTTTACGCACTTAGAGTCATATTTGCCCGAACAGGTAGAATCTTCAAATATAAATACAGTTCCGTATTTTCCTATTAAATTCAAAGGCTTGCCCGATCTCATTCTTATCTCATATGTTGTGTTTTTTATCTCGTCTGAAAGTTTGATAAGAATGTTTCTTAATCTTGGCGACACGGAGTATGCCGCACTGTCAAAATTTTCACTCATAGTTTCTTTACCTTTCCGTAAATTTATTAGGCTTGTCAGATACAAGCTTTGGTAATTCTTATGCGGTTTGTCCGACGGTTATGACGAATTAACATCATTTTCACTTTTATGTATTGAAAATGTTCTGTTTATGATGTATGATTATCATGGTAATTTTTGCTACGGTGCTTATTCAGTGCCGATTATTTGCGGAGGTACAATAATGTCAAAATTAAGAAAAAGCGGAGATTTTAAAGATTTCCTTTATGATAACAGATTTATATTTTTAGCGTTCGGCTGTTCGGCGGCTATTATGTTTGTCGTATTTATGGCTTTCGGACTGTTCCCGTTCGGAGATATAACTATATTAAGAATGGATCTATATCACCAGTACGGTCCTCTTTTTTCTGAGCTTTATGACCGTGTAACGAGTGGCGGAAGTCTGCTTTATTCTTGGAATTCGGGACTTGGCAGCAGCTTTTTCGGAAACTATTGCAACTATCTTTCAAGTCCTATAGGTTTTGTAGTAATGCTCATTGCAGGACACGAGAATATACCCGAGGCGATAGCGGTTATGGTCTTGCTTAAAGCTGCTTTCAGTGCTTTGACGTTTGCCCTTTATCTTAAAAAGTCGCAGCATAAGTCAAACTATATTACCGTTGCTTTTGCGGTTCTTTATTCTTTCTGCGGTTGGTTTATCGCCTACTATTGGAACGTGATGTGGATAGACGCTATGGTGCTTTTACCCTTGGTCGCTTTGGGCATAGAAAGAACCATAGATAACGGAAAACCTTGGATATACCTTGCATCTCTTGCATTGACAATGTTCTCTAACTACTATATGTCATACATGATGTGCATTTTTGCGGTAATATATTTTATTGCATACTTTATAACAAACTATTCAGGTTCAGATTACAAGCGTTTCTTTAAAAGCGGCTTTATTTTTGCCGGAGCATCTGTTTGTGCGGCAGGACTTATAGCTTTTATGCTTTTGCCAACTTTCTGTACGCTCCAACAGACATCTGCAACTTCGGGTGATTTTCCGTCGGGAACTTCGCTTTACTTCAACATATTTGACTTTATTTCAAATCATTTAGCCTCTATCGAACCGACTATAAGAAGCAGCGGCGATGACGTACTTCCGAATGTTTATTGCGGTGTTTTGACGGTTATGCTTATTCCCTTGTACCTTATGACAAAGTCGATAAGCAAGAAAGAAAAGGTTGTAAATATAGCCTTGCTTTCCGCATTTATGATAGGTTTCAATTTCAACGTCCTTAACTATATCTGGCACGGCTTTCATTTCCCGAATGACTTGCCGTACAGACAGTCGTTCATGTATTCGTTTTTGCTGTTGATCGTCGCTTTTAAGACGTTTGTAAGGTTAAAGGAGATACCCAACAAGATAATTGCTTTTTCGGGCATCGCAACGGCTGTTTTGGTAGTTCTTGCCGAAAAACTCGAATCAAAGAACGTCAACACTTCGACAGTGATCATAAGCCTTGTATTTGTTGTCATATATTCGCTTATTATCGTTACGTTAAAAGACAAAAAGTATCAGACCGTCACCGTTTCGGTTTTACTTCTTTGTTGCGTTTGCAGTGAGGCTATTATTGCCGATACCGGTAACTACAGCATGGATCAGCCGAAAACGAACTATGTCAGTGATTACAGCACATTCCAAACTGTCAAGGAACAACTTGATCTTGCAAGCGGCGATGAATTCTACAGAATGGAACTTAGCTATCTTCGCACAAGAATGGATCCTTGTTGGTATAACTATAACGGTGTTTCGACCTTTTCTTCGATGGCATATGAAAAGGTTGCCGCACTTCAGAGAAAACTCGGAATGTACGGCAACAATATAAACAGCTATACCTATTATCCTCAAACACCTATATATAACTCCATGTTTGCATTGAAATATATCGTAAACAACACTTCCACCGATGTTTTAGCAGGTTCTTCCCTTTACAAGAATATATTCACTTACGATAAATACACAGCGTATGAGAATCAATATTCACTGCCGATAGCTTACTGCGTTGACACGTCTGTCGCAAATTGGCAGTGGTCGTTGACTGATCCTCTTGAAGTGCAGACTGATCTGTTTGAAAGAGCTACAGGTGTTTCCGATGCATTGGAAAAGCTCTATCCTATAGAAATTAACAACAGTAATGTCGAGGACTTCATGCAGCCTTTAAACAGTGAGATATACTCATTTAAGAAAACATCTTCCGACGGTGTTGACGGCTCTTCATCGTTTGTTTTTGAGGCTGTCGAGGACGGCAATGTTTACCTTTATGTTACAACAGGCGAAGGCGACAAGTCAGGCACTATGACCGTTTCGGTAGACAACGGACAATCTGTAAGTCAAGATCTCAGCAAGGGCTATATCCTTGATATCGGTGAAGTTAAAAAAGGCGAAAGATTCACGGCTATAGTTCCGATTTCGACCGAAAACGGAATGTTGACTTTCCACGCTTACTATGTAAATAAAGATGCATTTACAAAGGGATATGAAAAGCTTAAGGCGACTTCCCTTAGCTATACAAAGTTTACCGACACCGAAATTGAGGGTACATTCACTGCAAACGGAACGCAGATTCTCATGACGAGCATTCCGTATGACAGCGGTTGGACAGTCTGCATTGACGGCAAAAAAGTCACAAAAAACGATATCGTCAAAATCGGCGATGCATTACTCGGAGTTAACGTCACGGACGGTAAACACACGCTCAAAATGACCTATACACCTACGGGATTCAAGATCGGTGTTCTTATCTCGTTGTTTACGGTTGTTGTTTTACTCTTAGTTATTGCGATTTGCTTGATACTCAAGAGAAAAGGCAAAAAGATGAACGGCTTTGATGAAATCGACACAAGCTTTGATGATGAAGTATTTATGCTTGAACCTATCCGTGTTGTCGAGCATAAGATCGAGCAGGTTACTAAATCCCCTGCTCTGCCTCAACGTGAAGTTATAAAGTATAACGATTTCGTTGTGGAGGACGAGGAGATAAATCCCGAAGAAGTTATAAGTGAGAGTGAGATGGAAGAAGAAACGTTCGAGGAATTTTTCTCGAAAGATGAGGATTAAATAAGCGGAGTCGCCGAAGGCGGCGGAGCGTAATGGCGGGATTTTGCGCACCCCCGAACAAAGTGAGTGGGGTGCCGAAATCCCGCCCCGCTGTTGTAAGGTGCGATGAGCAGGGAGTTCGGAGGCTGAACCGAGTTTCTTTCAGTCACGAATTTGACCATACCTCACACCACGGGTGCGAGGTATGGCACAAATTCGTGACTTGCCGCCCCTCCGCCCCGGCACCCCACCCGCTTTAAGCTAAAAACCCGACTGTAGCAAATCAAACAATTTGCTACAGTCGGGTTTTATATCGTAAGCTATTTACTTTTCTTCATCAACAGCTGAGTTTATCGACTTTCCGTAAACGACAAAGCGATTGAATAAAAATTCCGTAACAAGGTTTATAACCATTGTCAATGCAAGAACTATGTATTCGTTCCAACCGGCTTTGCCTGTCAAAGCGTTGCCCCACCAAATAGAAAGCGGTGTAAAAACACAATAATAACCTAAAACTTTAAGCATTGCGACAGGAATGTTGTTAGCTGATTTGAACGTAAACTTTCTGTTGACCGTAAAATTGAAAAGCACCGAGAACAGTAAAGCTATAAAATAGAACAAACCGTAGTCGTTATTTATAAGTTTATCCGGTAAAAAGTTAAACGTTCCGAAATGTTTGTTGACTTCATTAAGTGCCGTAAATGTGACTGTTTGGATTATACCCGCACCTGCCGAACAAAAGACAAACTTTAGCGCCATCAAGGCATTGTCTTTCTTTGAAATATTGTTTTCGCTCATATCTTTATCTCCTTATCAATAAGGCTGCCGCAGGATGCGACAGCCTGTTTTACAAATCAGATATTTATTTGATACCGAATATACGTCTGAACATTGTCTTGAACCAAGCAATGATTCTCTGGAAAAAGTTTTTCTCGCTTGCGTTAGCAATAACTTCGTCCTTATTAGCCTCATCGCTTGAGAATCCGTCCTCATCTTCGTAATAAATCATTTCGGTGTCATATGTTACGTCATCACCGTTTTCCTTGAGTGTTATAAGACGTACACCTCTTAAGTTGTTACCGTAAGAGCAGAAACCTACACCGCTTGTTGCATACATTGTAGCACCATTATAGCTTACTTCAAAGTCATTGTTATGATCGTGACCGAAGAAGAATGCCTCAGCGCCGATGTTTACAAGTCTTTCATACTCGTTATTATAAACATCTCTGCTCGGAGGACACGGAGCTTCACCGAGTGTACCCTTAGCACCTTCGGGGAGAACGTAGTAATTGCCGTCTTTGCCTTGAATTGCACCCTCTGTTCCTTCATCGACCTTTACAAGTGCGTCATAAATTTCGGGTACGATAATATGCTGGAATACCATTGAACTTACATCTTTGCCTGCAAGAGTGTTGATTCTCTCGGTTTCGCTTTCAAACCACTTAAGCTGATCATCATGAACCGCATCATAGTCTATAAGACCGAGGAAATCGGTGTATGTGTTTGAGTCTATCATCATAAGGTTGTATGCGATGTTCGTGTAGTCGATCTCGCCTTCTGTGATAGGCGTATAATCCGACTTAAAGATAGGAACCATGTAGTTTCCGCAGCCGTAAATGTCAATGTTTTCAATTGCCTCGTCATATCCGATAAAGCAATCATATTCGCTGTACATTACTATCTGTTCTTCTTTTGTCACCCAAGTGAGCTGATCGTCATGGTTTCCGAAAACAACTGCTACTCTTAATCCCCATTGATTGTAATAGTCCTCGAAAATCTCCATGATATTGTCAATACATTCCTTGACCATTGTTCTGTCAACTTCGGGGAAAAGTACGGTGCCGCTCCAATAACCTGCAACATTATCACCGGTTAAAACAACGAGGTCGGGCTTTTCCTGTTCAACAGCATAACGGATAAACGTCTTGGCAATCTTCCTGAGATGGAAATTGTCCTGAATATCGGTTATCTGCATAATTTTAAATTCACCGTCAGAGTTAAATTTCAGCTGTGCCTTCTCAGCGGGAGTATAACCTGCCGCAAAAGCCGAAAAGCTTGAAAGCATTACGACTACGAGAATCACTGCAACGTACTTAAAGAATGATCTTTTCATTTCTTCAAATCCTTTCCGATTAGTATAAATGGGCAGAATAACACCCATATAAGATTATTATACACATTTTGTAAAATTTTTCAATAGATATCGTCGGTTTTGTCAATTCTTACAAAAACGAGCGGCTTTATTTATGCATAAGTGCCATAAGAAATGTTAATTTTTATAAATATGATTTAAACAAATGCTAATATATCTCAATTTAAAATGCAAGATTCGGTAATATTCTCGGTTTATAATGCGTATAATGACAAGGTATATCGAATTTAAAGAGGTGAAAAAATGAGAAAGGCAAACAAAAACTTATATTTGGTTCGTACCAATGCATCTTCGCAGCAAAAAGACGAGACATTGAAACAGGAAAACGAAACCGTCACCGTTCTTGAAAGTAAGAAAGAGAAGAGCAATGAAAAAGCAAAATCATGAACACGCAAAAAGGCGGCCGTTTTTCGGTCGCCTTTTTGCTGTATTTTATTCGTAAATGAACTTTTTGAGAATTTTTTCGTTTTCGTCAAAGTCGGCTTTAAGCACCTGCTGACTTCCTACCCAAGCATTGCTCCATGTACCCTTTGCAGGTATCTGCTGCTCCTCAATATCATAATTGAGGTACTTTAAGAATGCGTTTACACCGAGTTTTGCCATCTCTGTCTTATTTATATCGGTCTGAATTTCGGGCAATACATCATCAAGAACTTTCATAAGCGTCGGGATACTGCTTTGTTTTGCCTTGTCTATAACAGCTTGTATGACCTTCCTCTGACGTGCTGTTCTGTTGAAATCGGAATCAAGATGTCTGATTCTTGCGTACCATAAAGCTGTTCTGCCTTTGACAAGTCTTGTTCCCGATTTACAGTTAAATCCCGCTTCTTTTGTGATGTTTGCGGCTTCTGCCTCCGTTATAGTCAGTGTAATTCCTCCGAGGTCGTTTATGACTGTTTTAAAGACATCGAAGTTTATCATTACATATTTGTCGATTTTCACCTTGAAATGATATTCAAGTGTATCCATAACCATTTGAGGACCACCGTAAGAACAAGTTGCATTAAGCTTTGCCGAGCGATCTCTTGCGGGAATATACGTCCACATATCACGAAGAAAAGACGTAAGTTTTATCTTGCCGTTCTTTTTGTCGATACTTGCAAGAATCATCGTATCGGAGCGATAGTTCTCTTGAGATTCACGCTCGTCCGTACCTATGATCAAAATATTGTAGACGTCATCGTCGTGCTTAAGCTCACTTGAAGAAATGTACTCGTTAGCTTTATGGCTTTCCGGCATATAGTTCACAGCCGAAAACAGCTTAAAAACATAACCGGTAACAACCAAAACCAATACCAAAAGTATGGCTATGAGGCTTAAAACTATCTTTTTGGCTTTAGATTTTCCGCCGACTTTTTTTGTCTTTCTTCTTTTGCTGTCGATATCACCCGTTATCTCCGTTTGACTGTACACGGGATTTGCGCTTTCCTTGGATTCTATCTGTGATTTTACGGCACTGAAATCCAACTCGGCTGTATCAAAGCTGTCACTGTTTTGCAAAGGCTTTCTGCCGATATTTTCGTTACTGCTTTGAAGTATATCATCAAAACTGCGTCTATCGTATGATACGTCATTTGACGGTTTATAATCGTCAAAATTTCTTGAACGTGATGATGTATCTTTCCCGATATTAAAATCATTCATCAAGTCCGCACCTTGAAAATCGTTATCCTCTTGAAAAATTCTCCCGACTCTCTTTTCTTTATCAGGGTCGTTATTATTGTTGTTATTAAACCAATCGTCCATTTTGACTCTCCTTAAATATTTATCCAATTTAAATAATTCAACGTGATATTTATCTTATGCCTAGCTATTTTATAATAAAAACAGCTATTTTACAAGTGATTTTACAAAATATATAAAATATAACTTATTTATTTACCGTTTTCATTTGACAATGAATAAAAAATATTATAAAATATTTGAGTGAGCGGATTGGGCAGTCGCATGTGAAAACATGAGGAAAGTCCGAGCTTCACAGAGCAGGATAACGGCTAACGGCCGCCGAGGGTGACCTTAGGGAGAGTGCAACAGAGATATACCGCCGCATTTTTGCGGTAAGGGTGGAAAAGCGAGGTAAGAGCTCACTGGCATGGTGGTAACATTGTGTTCCTGTAAACCCTATCCGAAGCAACACCGACTGAAATCACGCATTTGCTCGATGTATATTTCGACGGGTGGCTTGAGCTGTACGGCAACGTGCAGCCTAGAAAGATGATTGCCTTAAACGACAGAACTCGGCTTACAGATCCGGTCACGATTTGCACTTCTAGGAGTGCAAATTTTTTTGCAAAAGGAGGTGTTCGATATGACGGACATAGAAAACGTAGAACTTAAGGGTACGGTTGAAGATATCGTATTTTCAAATGCCGAAAACGGCTTTACGGTCTTGGATATGTGTGTTAACGATGAATTGATAACGGCGGTAGGCGTTCTTCCGGCAATTTCCGTCGGTGAAACGCTCAGAGTTTTCGGTCATTGGGACAGACACCCGTCTTTCGGACGCCAATTCAGGATAAAACAATGCGAACGTGAGATGCCGAAAACCGCATCTGATATGCTGAAATATCTCTCCTCGGGAACAATTAAAGGGATAGGCCCTAAAACCGCAGTAAAAATTATTGAAGAATTCGGTGAATCAACGTTTGACGTTATTGAAAACGATCCGTTACAACTTGTCAGAATAAGAGGAATTAACGAAAACAAAGCTGAAGAAATATCCAAAGAATTTAAAAAGCAATTCGCCATTCGTGAAGTCATGATTTACCTTGAAAAATTCGGCATGACAAGTAACGAATGTGTTAAAGTGTTTAAGACTTTCGGTTCAAAAGCTATAGAAGTTATAACCGAAAATCCGTATATGCTTTGCAGAGAAAACATCGGGATCTCATTTAAGCGTGCCGATGAAATAGCCGGAAATATGCCCGAAAGACCCTCTGAAAGCTATAGGATCGGTGCAGGCATAGTTCATGTTGTAAGCTACAACCTTCGCAACGGGCACACCTGTTTACCCAGAGATAAGGTCATCGCCCCTGCTTGCGAATTGCTTGACAGCGATGAAAGCACTATTACTTCCGCAATAGACACACTCACAGAAAACGGTCAGCTCATATGCAAAGATATTAACGGTCGTGATTTCCTCTTTTTACCTTATATGTACGCAGCGGAGTATTCTGCGGCACAACGTCTTTCTGTGATGTTAAAATTTCCGCCTCCCAAGGGCAAATCCTCGATAAAAAACCGAATAGCATCTCTTGAAAAGAAGTTCGGAATACATTATGAAAAACTGCAAGCCGAGGCAATAACCACTGCCCTTGAAAAAGGAATGCTGATACTTACAGGCGGTCCGGGTACAGGTAAAACAACGACATTAAACGGTATTATCGAGCTGTTTGAAAGAGATGGCTTAAAAGTAGCTTTGACTGCACCGACTGGCAGAGCTGCAAAAAGAATGAGCGAAATAACAGGCAAAGAGGCAAAGACGATACACAGACTTCTTGAGGTCGAATGGAAAGATGATGACAGACCTACTTTCCAAAGGAACATTTCAAATCCCCTGCCCCACGACGCCGTGGTTGTCGATGAGCTTTCGATGGTTGATGTAAGTTTATTTTCATCGCTTTTAGACGCATTAAAACTCGGTTGCAGGCTTATTATGGTCGGCGACTCGGATCAGCTCCCTGCCGTAGGTGCGGGAAATGTTCTTCACGACCTTATAGACAGCGGACTTATCCCCGTTGTTGCACTGAAAGAGATTTTCAGACAGGCAATGGAAAGTCTTATCGTTACAAACGCACATAAGATAGTCGGCGGTGTAATGCCCGAGCTTGACAGGACGGATAACGACTTCTTTTTCATGTCAAGAAACAACGTTTATCTTGCCGCAGGAACGGTAATTGATTTATATACGCAAAGGCTTCCCAAAGCTTACGGTTACGACCCTCTTAAGGACATACAGATACTTTGTCCGTCAAGAAAAGGCGAAACAGGAAGTGTAAACTTAAATACTGCAATACAAAAGCGGCTTAATCCTCCCGACAAATTCAAAAACGAGTTTAATCTCAACGGCAGAATTTTCCGTGAGGGCGACAGGGTGATGCAAATCAAGAACAACTACGATATACCGTGGAGAAAAGGAAAAGAACCGGGAACAGGCATTTTCAACGGAGATATCGGTACTCTTGAAATGGTAAAGCCGGACGCAAGGCTTATGAAGATTCGATTTGATGATAAAGAGGCTATATATTCGTTCGATTTTGCAAATCAACTTGAGCTTGCTTACGCTATAACGGTTCATAAAAGTCAGGGTTCGGAATACAATGCGGTCATTATGCCCGTGTGTTCGGTTTTGCCGCAGCTTTCGTACCGAAATCTGCTTTACACGGCTGTTACGAGAGCTAAATCAAAGCTCATACTTGTCGGTACAAAAAACGATATAGAATCAATGGTCGAAAACGACAAAAGAATTAAAAGATATTCGGCTTTAAAATATTTTTTGACAAGC
>CAYWDD010000021.1:0-12495 GCA_964456935.1 uncultured Faecalibacterium sp.
ATATCACCCGTGCGTGTATACGGTCTTTCGGCACAAGCGGCAGTCGTAATAAAAGCCGATACGAACACGGTTTTGTTTGAGAAAAATGCACATGAAAAGTTGTCAATGGCAAGCACAACTAAAATAATGACAGCTCTCTTGGCTGTTGAAAGCGGTAAACTTTTGCAAGAAGTGACGGTTACGGAAAAAATGACAGCCGTTGAGGGAACTTCAATGGGACTTCGCAAAGGCGATGTGCTGACATTGGAAAACATCGTAAAAGGCATGATGCTCCTTTCGGGAAATGATGCCGCAAATGCGGTTGCAATATTTTTAAGCGGCTCTGCGGATAAGTTTGCCGATGAAATGAACGCAAAAGCCGAACTTATCGGTATGAAAGATACAAATTTCGTGACAGCATCGGGGCTTGATGATGAAAATCACTATACAACGGCTTACGATATGGCGATTTTGAGCGCATACGCTATGAAAAATCCGGAGTTTCGCCAGCTGGTTTCTTCTTATTACGGCAAAGTCGAATACGTTTCACCCAAGGGCGAGTATACATACAGAAATCACAACAGATTTTTGACAATGTATGACGGAGCTTGCGGTATAAAAACGGGATTTACGAAAAAGAGCGGAAGATGTCTTGTAACAGCTGTTGATAAAGGGAGTGCGACCCTTATTGCCGTGACACTGAAAGCCCCCGATGATTGGAACGACCATGTTGCACTTTACGATGAGTGTATAAATAAAGTGACCGAGATAGAAATGCCGAAAGACTTAAGTGCGGCTGTGCGTGTGGTCGGCGGTGAAACATCGTCCGTTTCGGCAAAAGTTTCGGGTGTACCGAAAATATCAAAAGCCGACGGTGACGGGAATTTCAGTTATAAGATAATGACTGACAAATTCATCTACGCACCTGTTGAGATAGGTGAAAAGGTCGGTGAAGTGAGGTTTTATCTCGGTGATAAATTTATCACTGCGACAGAACTTGTGGCAACAGAGAGTGTAAAGCGAAAAGAAGTCGAAAAAATAAGCTTAAAAGATAAAATTTTTAATATATTCAGGAGATAGAAATGGCTGACAACAGTGTAAGACTGCAAAAGTTTCTTGCCGACTGCGGAGTCGCTTCAAGAAGAAAAAGCGAAGAACTCATCGAGCAGGGCAAAGTAAAAGTTAACGGCAGAGTAGCTCAGATAGGAGATAAAGTCAATCCCAAGAAAGACGACATCACCGTTAGCGGAAAAAAGATAATCAAAACTAAAAGTTATACATACATAATGCTCCACAAACCCAGAGGATTCATCACAACGATGAATGACGAAATGGGCAGAAAATGTGTTGCAGAGCTTGTCAAAGACGTTGGCGCAAGAGTTTATCCCGTAGGCAGACTTGACCGTGAATCCGAGGGTTTGTTGCTCATGACAAATGACGGTGAATTTGCAAACGCAATGACGCACCCGACAAAGCACGTTCCCAAGACCTACAGAGTTACTGTAAGACCGTCTGTAACCGATGAACAGATAACCGCTTTAACGACGGGAATCATGATCGAGGACAGAATGACAGCGCCTGCCGAAGTTCGTGTGCTTTCAAAAGAAGAGGGCAGAGTGGTACTCGAAATCGTTCTCTATGAGGGCAGAAACAGACAGATAAGAAAAATGTGCGAGGCACTCGGACTTGAAGTTGCAAGACTTAAGAGAACGGCAGTCGGTTCTATAAAACTCGGAATGTTACCGCAGGGCAAGTGGAGAGAGCTTAAAGAGGACGAAGTGCATAAACTTATGGTCAATGCGGCTATGGACAGACCGAAGAAGGTGAAAAGAAGATGATTATTTTTAAACCCGAAGAAAACGCAGGTGTACTTAAAGATAATAACTGCACAGATATCTTTTATGCTTACGAAAACGACGAAAAGGTCGGTACGGCAAAGATGAATATAGATTCGCTGACTTGTGATGTCTTTTCGGTTGAGTATCCGAAGGACAAGCTTTACATCTGCGTAGGACTTTTGAGAGCGTGTTATAACTGCGGTGTAAACAGGAACGCTTATATGGGAAAACTCAGCGATATGACTTGCACCGAGGCAGCAAACAGTATGAATTTTATCTTCGACGGAACAAGCTATGTAAATGACATTCCGACACTTTTGATGGGTTCGTGCGAAATTTGACAAAGAACGAATAATGGTATATAATATAGTTTCAAACTGTGTGATATAAAAGGGGAAGAATCATGATAAGAAGCATGACCGGTTACGGCAGACAGCAAAAGACAATTGACGGAATGAATATTACCGTTGAGATAAAAAGCGTAAATCACAGATACTTTGAATTTTCTTCGAGAGTACCCAGAGCTTACGGTTTCCTTGATGAAAAAATTAAAAGCTACGTTCAGTCTAAGGTTGCAAGAGGCAAGATCGAATGTTACGTTCAAATTGAAGAACTTGAGGCTGAGGACTGCATAGTCGAGATAAACCATTCGCTTGCATCGGGATATTACAATGCTCTTAAAGAGCTTGCGGACAGATATTCTCTTAAAAACGATATTTCTGTTTCCCTTTTGTCAAGGTACACGGACATTTTCTCAGTACACAAAGCCGAGGCTAACGAAGAAAAGATTTGGAATGCCGTAAGCGACGTTCTTTCCGATGCGGTCGATGCCTTTGTTAAGATGCGTGAAGTTGAGGGAGAAAAACTTCGTGACGATATTCTTTCAAGATGCGTTACGATTCTTGACTGCGTTTCATTTGTTGAGGAACGTTCACCGCAAACCGTAAAAGAATATAATGATAAACTTCTTTCGAGAATGAAAGAGGTACTCGAGGACGTTCACGTTGACGAACAGAGAATACTCACGGAGGCGGCTATATATGCCGATAAGATTGCCGTTGCGGAAGAAACCGTAAGACTCAGAAGTCACATTCAGCAGCTTAGGAGCTTTATGGAAAGTGAAGAGGCTATCGGCAGAAAAACAGACTTCCTTGTACAGGAAATCAACCGTGAGGCAAACACGATAGGTTCAAAGGCGCAGGACGTTGAAATAGCTAAACGTGTCATAGCCGTTAAGGCAGAGGTTGAAAAGATAAGAGAACAGGTTCAGAATATTGAATAAGCTTTCGATTCGGAGGAAATAAGATGAAGTTAGTCAACATAGGTTTTGGCAATATGGTCAATGCAAATAAATTGCTTGCGATTGTCAGCCCGGAATCAGCCCCCATCAAGCGAATAATTCAGGAGAGTAAAGAAAAAGGAACTCTTATAGATGCAACACACGGCAGAAGAACAAGAGCCGTGCTTATAACGGACAATGACCATGTTATTCTGACTTATCTTCAGTCGGAAACCGTTGCCAACAGACTTAGCAGTGAGTATGACGATGAGGAGGAATATGATGATGAATAACCGTGGAAAGCTGTTCATAATCTCCGGTGCCTCCGCAACGGGTAAGGACACGATAATCGGAAATGTCATAAAAGCCCACCCGGACAAAACCGTTCTTTCCGTTTCAATGACAACAAGAAGTCCGAGATGCGGTGAAGTTGACGGTGTTGATTATTTCTTTGTCAGCGAAGAAAAGTTTGAAGAAAACATCGAAAACAACATGATGCTCGAATACGCTAAGTATGGGTCGAATTATTACGGAACTCCGGTCGAACCCGTCGAAAAGTGGCTCAGCGAAGGGAAAATAGTCTTTCTTGTCATTGAGGTCAAGGGAGCGGCTATTGTAAGAGAACGCTGTCCCGAGGCTAAAAGCGTATTTGTACTTCCCCCGTCAATGGAAATCCTTGAAAAAAGACTTCGTTTAAGAGGAACGGAGGACGAGACAGCAATGAAATGCCGTCTTGAGATAGCTAAGGAAGAAATAACCAGAGCTAAGGAATATGATTATATAATCGTTAATGATGAGCTTGACGACGCTGTCACCGACATCGAAACGATTTGTAAATATGAGCAGCAATGTCACGACTGTGATAAAGATGCTGCCGAAAGATTAAAAAAGCAAAACATGATGAGTATTATAAGTGAGGTAATGAACAAATGATGAATCCTAATCTTAACAAGATCTTAAAGGGTAAGACAAGCCGTTATTCGCTTGTAACGGCAGTTGCAAAAAGAGCAAGAGAAATTTCCGAGGACGAGGATATGGCTGAAAAGATCGGAACGGAAAAGCCCGTTACATACGCTCTTAACGAGCTTATCGACGGTAAATTCACAATCATCGAGCCGGAAGAAATCAGAGATATCTAAATAATTTAGGGGTACTATATGAGTTACACAGTGGCACAAATCGCAGTTGAAAATACGGCATACAGTTTTGATATGCTGTACTCTTATGCTGTGCCGGAAAGCTTGGTCGATGAAATCAAGGTCGGTTGTAGAGTTATAGTGTCTTTCGGTTTTGGAAAAAGCAATAAGAGGCAGGGCATAGTTTTCTCGCTGATACAGCAAGATGATATTTCCCGCTTAAAAGAAGTTAAAGCGGTGCTGGATAAAGCGCCGCTTCTTAACAATGAGGCATTGGCAATAGCACAGAGACTTCATTCAAGAGCGTTTTGCACTTACTATGATGCGGCAAAGGTTCAACTTCCGACAGGAATCGACCTTAAAATTAAAACGCAATATGTTTCTGTCGGTGCAATGCTGAATGAGTCGGTGCATTTGTCCGAAAAAGAGAAAGAAATATATGATTATCTTGAAGTTAAACGTGAATACGTTGACAGAGATAGTCTTATATCAACGTTTTCCCTTGACAGCAAGGCAAAGATTCTCGATGAGATGGCGGAAAAAGGCTTTTTGTCAAGGAATTACGATACGGTAAAGCGTGTAGGCGACGCAATGACGAGAATGGTTCGTCTTACGGCAGATCCCGATGATCCCGACAACAACTTCAAAAACCTGACAAGCAAACAAAAAAGTGTAATTGACTTGCTTTCCGATATATCGGGAGCGTCTGTCAAAGAGGTTTGCTATTTTACGGGAGTGACTGAGGCTGTTGTAAAAAACTTAGCAACAAAGGGTATGGTGGAGATATTCAATGTCGAAACCTATCGAAAACCGAAAGTTAAGTTTGAAAGCAAAAGCACGAGTGAGAATATCGTACTTACAGACGAACAGCAAAGAGCATTCGATAATCTCAAAGAGAAGTATGAAAACGGTGGAGGTTGCAGTTTACTTTACGGTGTGACAGGCAGCGGAAAAACGTCGGTGTATATCAAACTGATTGATGAGATTCTTCCCAGCAAAAGGGGAATAATCGTCATGGTACCCGAAATTTCCCTTACACCGGCACTGTTTTCTACATTCAGTAAGCGTTACGGTGACAAGGTTGCGATTTTTCACAGTGGGCTTTCCGTCGGCGAAAGATATGACGAATGGAAAAGAGTAAAAAACGGTGACGCACAGATTGCCGTAGGCACACGTTCGGCTGTATTTGCTCCGTTTGACGATATAGGTCTGATAATCATGGACGAGGAGCAGGAACATACATATAAGTCCGAGCAAAACCCGAAATTCCATGCAAGAGATGTCGCAAAGTTCAGAGCCGCATACAACAAGGCATTATTGGTTTTGGCATCGGCAACTCCAAGCATTGAATCATATTCACTTGCGAAAAAAGGGAGATATTCTCTCGAAAGACTTAATAAGAGATACGGAAATGCCGTTCTTCCGAAAGTTACTGTCGTTGACATGAAAAAAGAACGCAAAGCCGGGAATAAATATTCTATCAGCAGTTATCTGCTTGAAGAACTTGAAAAGAATCTGAATGAGGGTTATCAGTCGATAGTTCTTATAAACAGACGTGGATATAACACATTTGCCTCATGTGATGAGTGCGGAAAAGTCAGAGTTTGTCCGTCTTGCAGTGTTTCGCTGTCGTATCATTCGGATAACGGACGGCTTATGTGTCACTACTGCGGATACTCGGAGATAATGGACAAAAAATGTCCTGAATGCGGAAAAAGTGCTGTCAGATTTTCGGGAAGCGGTACGCAAAGGATCGAAGATGAACTGAAAGAACTTCTCCCGAATGCAAGAGTTGTCAGAATGGATACCGATTCAACGCTTTCAAGATATGCTCACGAGGACAAACTCAACGCATTTTCAAAGGGTGAATACGATATTCTCCTCGGAACACAGATGGTCGCAAAGGGCCTTGATTTCGAAAAGGTAACGCTTGTCGGTGTGCTTTCGGCAGATCAGGAGTTAAACGGTGATGACTATCTTAGCAGTGAAAGAGCGTTTGACCTGTTAACGCAGGTAGTAGGCAGAGCCGGGCGGGGCGACGCAAAGGGCAGGGCGGTAATCCAAACACTTACACCCGAAAGCTCAATAATAAACATGGCTCAAAGACAGGACTACGATGCGTTTTACGATAACGAGATATATATAAGAAAAATGATGGTCTATCCGCCTTACTGCGACATTTGTTCTATCATTTTCACTTGTGACGATGAGATGAAAGCTCTCGCTGCGGCAAGAGGTTTCATTTACGGAATAAAGGTGGGCGTCGAGGAAAAATATCCAGATCAAAAGCTGATCGTCCTCGGGCCGTTGCCACCGAGAGTATTTAAACTTGGCGGAAAGTACAGATACAGGATAATAATAAAGTGTCACAACGAAAGTCGATTCAGAGATATGATATCCGACCTTCTGATACTTTTTTCAAAAAATAAAGACAATAAGGACGTTTCGGTGTCAATAGATATTAACCCCGAAAACTTAGCCTAGGAGGAAAATTATGGCATTAAGAAATATTGTTAAAATCGGTGATCCGATTCTGGGCAAAACAAGCAGAAAAGTCGAAAAATTCGATCAAAGACTTTTCACTTTGCTTGATGATATGAAAGAAACAATGATCAAGGCTGACGGTGTCGGTCTTGCCGCAGTACAGGTCGGTGTACTTAAAAGAGTTGTCGTTTTAGACTGCGGTGAACGTTTCTTGGAGCTTATAAATCCCGAAATCACATATGAGGAGGGCGAACAGAGAGAGCAGGAGGGCTGCCTGTCACTTCCGGGTGAATCCGGTATAACTTTAAGACCGCAAAAGGTTAAAGTTAAGGCTCAAAACAGAGAGGGAAAGTGGTGCGTTTACTCGGGTGAAGGACTTGAGGCGAGATGTTTCTGTCACGAAATAGATCATCTTGACGGCATACTTTTCACAGAGAAGGTAATTAAGGAGGAAGTCAAATGAGAATAGTTTTTATGGGTACACCCGACTTTGCACTTCCTTGTCTTGAAAGACTTATAAATTCAAAGCATGATATTATCGGCGTCTTTTGTCAGCCTGATAAACCCAAGGGAAGAAGTCAGGTCTTAACAGCACCTCCGATAAAAGAACTTGCAGTAAAGCACAATATTCCCGTTTTTCAGCCTAAGACGCTTAAAAACGGAGCGGGGGTAGAAATACTCAAAGAACTGAATCCCGATTTAGTTGTCGTTACGGCTTACGGAAAGATTCTTCCTGAGGACTTCTTGAGCTATCCTAAATACGGTTGTATCAATATTCACGGTTCTATATTGCCGAAGTACAGGGGCGCATCTCCCGTGCAGTGGGCGGTGCTTAACGGTGACAGCGAGGCAGGCGTAACGTCAATGCAGATGGACGCAGGTCTTGATACAGGCGATATGCTTTTAGTCGGCAAGATCCCTGTCGATGAAAACGAAACGGCAGAAGGTTTGTTTGATAAACTCTCCGTCTTAGGAGCGGATATCTTGGAGCAGACACTTCAAAAATTAGAAGAAGGCTCTCTCGTACCGAAAAAGCAGGACGAAGAAAACGCAAATTACGTCGGTATGCTTTCAAAGGAAATGAGCAATGTGGATTGGTCGCTTTCAGCTTGGGAAGTCCACAACAAAATAAGAGGACTCTACTCATGGCCCGGTGCATCAACCGTGTTTGACGGAAAAACTTTGAAACTTCACAAGGCGAGATTATCGGATAAAACGGGTAATAATATTTCCGGCAGTGTTGTCGAAAGCGATAAAAAGCTTATCGTTTGCTGCGGTGACAACAAGTGCATCGAACTTTGCGAGATACAGCTTGAAGGCAAGAAGAGAATGAGTGCCGAGGACTTCCTCAGAGGCAGAAAGATCCCCGTAGGAACGATTCTCGGAAAATAAGGTGATATAATGGGATTTTTATATTGGGATAAATATTACTTTTTACTTTGCGTTCCGGCATTTATATTTGCCTTGATAGCACAGGCAGGTGTAAAAAGAGCCTATGCAAAGTATTCTAAGATGGGGAATCCCGGAGGAATAACAGGAGCCGAGGCGGCACAAAGAGTGCTTAGCTTTTACGGTATAAATAACGTCAGAATAGAGATGATAAGCGGTCAGCTGTCTGATCACTTTGACCCAAAATCAAACGTGATTAGACTGTCGCAGGGAGTTTACGGCAGCAGAAGTATAGCCGCTGTAGGAATAGCCTGTCATGAGGCAGGTCATGCGGCACAGTATGCCGAAGGATATTTCCCCATAAAAGTCAGATCAGCCGTAATACCGCTTACAAACTTCGGTTCGTCTGCCGGAATTTTGCTTACTATACTCGGTGTTATACTGAATTTTGAGCCGCTTATTTCGATAGGCTTGTTACTTTACTTCTTTATAGTTGTTTTTCAGCTTGTTACATTGCCTGTTGAGTTTAACGCATCAAGACGTGCGGTAAAAGTAGCAAATGAAACCGGAATGGTCGATCATGACGATCTTCACAAGGTCAAGAAAATGCTTTCAGCCGCAGCTATGACATATGTTGCCGCACTTGCCGTCGCACTTGCACAGTTTTTGCGTCTATTTCTGCGTGTCAACAATTCGAGGGACAGAAGATGAAAAGTGCAAGACAAACAGCATACGAGATACTTTTAAAAATAGAAAAAGACGGTGCATTTTCAAATCTTGCTCTTGACAGTACACTTACGTCATCGAACTTAGATGCAAAGGATAAAGCTCTTGTTTCGACTTTGATTTACGGTACTGTAGAGCGAAAGCTGACGATAGACTATCAGCTTTCACGAAGTCTTACAAAGCCTTTGGGTAAGCTTAAAAAGAACGTGCATACGCTTTTGCGTTTGGGTGCTTATCAGATACTTTTTCTTGACAGAATACCAAATTCGGCGGCAGTCAATGAAACTGTTCGTTTAGCTCATGAAAATAATATGGGGTACGCATCGGGTATGATAAATGCCGTACTTCGCAAGATATCGGATAACGGTCTTGTTTTGCCCGATGAAAAGACAGACAGATTAAATTATTTAAGCGTAAAGTACTCCTGTCCGACTTCACTTATTTCAATGTGGAATAAAGCTTACGGTGAAGATAATACCGTAGAACTTCTCAAAGCATCACTTAAAAAGACAGCTGTTACCGTAAGAGTAAACACTTTAAAGACAACACCTGAAAAGCTTATACAGACGCTTGAAAATGAAAATATGCAGGCAGTAAGAGTACCGCAGATGGAAAACGCACTTTACATAACGAACTTGTCAAAGAGTATAGAACATCTTGACAGCTTTAAGAAAGGCTTATTTCATGTGCAGGATATAGCCTCGCAATACTGCGTAAAAGCACTTGGAGTAAAAAAGGGTGACAGGATAATAGATATGTGTTCCGCCCCCGGCGGAAAGAGCTTTACTATTGCCGAGGAGATCGAAAATGACGGTGATATACTGGCTTGTGATATCTATCCGTCAAGGACGCAACTTATAGATACTTCGGCTCAAAGACTGGGCTTAGACTGTATAACGACTTGCGTTGCCGATGCCGAAAGATTCTATCCTAATTTAAAAAAAGCGGACAGAGTTTTATGCGATGTTCCGTGTTCGGGTTTGGGTGTCATCAGACACAAACCGGAGATAAAGTATAAAGAGCTTGATGAGTTTAAAGACTTGCCGCAAATACAATACGGTATTTTATCAAACGCAGCCGAATATGTTAAAAAAGGCGGCAGACTGGTTTACTCGACCTGCACGTTAAATAAAAAGGAAAACGACAAAGTTTGTGATAAATTTTTGCAAGAACATCTTAATTTCAAGTGCATACAGCCGCTTGAAATCGAAACTTTCGGTGAGAGATATTACACCTTGATGCCGCATAGAAATAACTGTGACGGTTTCTTTATCGCAGTTTTTGAAAAATCGGAGGACTGAAATGAAACAGGATATCAAGTCGATGAATTATTCGCAAATCGAAGAGGCAATGCTTTCGATAGGCGAACCTAAATTCAGAGCAAAGCAGATATATTCATGGCTTCAGAAGAATCAAGTCGAAGATTTTGACGAAATGACGAATATTTCAAAAAATTTGCGTGAAAAATTAAAAGATAATTATGAAATTTACACTTGCACTATTGAAAAAAAGCTTGTTTCGGTGTATGATAGCACAGTTAAGTATCTTTTTAAACTTCATGACGGAGAATACATAGAATCTGTTGTCATGAAATACAAATACGGCTATACGATCTGTGTTTCAAGTCAGGTCGGCTGCAAGATGGGTTGCACGTTCTGTGCATCGACTATTGCGGGATTTGTCAGAAATCTTACGGCAAGCGAGATACTCTCACAGGTCGGAAAGGCACAAAGGGATCTTAACATCAGAATTTCACATATAGTTCTTATGGGCGTCGGTGAACCGATGGATAACTTTGACAACGTTTTGCGTTTTCTTGAGCTTGTCACCGACGAGAACGGCTTGAATCTCAGTATGAGAAACATTTCGCTTTCAACTTGCGGTGTGGTTGACGGAATATATAAGCTGCTTGAAAAGAAACTTCAGCTTACTCTTTCAATTTCACTTCACGCACCCAATGACGAGATACGTTCAAGGACGATGCCCGTAAATAAAAGATGGAACATTGATGAGCTTATGAAAGCGTGTAAGGCTTATACAAAAGCGACATCAAGACGAATCTCTTTTGAGTACGCCATGATAAGCGGTGTAAATGACAGTGACGAGTGTGCCAGAGAGCTTGCGAAAAGGCTTAAAGGAATGCTTGCACACGTCAATCTGATTCCGGTAAACGAAGTCAAAGAAACCGGATACAAAAAAAGCGGCGAGGACAGAATAAAACGGTTTACCCAAATACTCACCTCGTACGGCATAAACACAACGGTTAGAAGAACTCTCGGTTCTGATATAAATGCATCTTGCGGTCAGCTTAGAAGAAAGCAAAAGGAGATGTAAAAAAAGGGGAGAGAAAAATGCACTTAGTATCAAAAAGCGACATAGGTTTGAAAAGGAGCAATAACGAGGACTGCGTTATAGTCAAGCAACTCGGCGAAAACGCTGCCTTTGCTGTTTTGTGTGACGGAATGGGCGGTGCTAACGCAGGTCAAATCGCAAGCAAAATGGCTTGTGAAATGATATCTCAGAAGATAAGTATGTGCTACAGAGAGGACATGACGATATCTTCTATAGAAAATATGCTGCTTTCGGCTATAACAACGGCAAATGTTTCGATTTATGATGCCGCAGAAGGTGATATCACACTTAAGGGCATGGGTACGACTGTAATTTGTGCGGTAGTTATCGGAGGTCAGATATGCATAGGTCATGCAGGTGACAGTCGTGCGTACATTATATCAAAAGAGGGAATACGTCAGCTTACAAGAGATCACTCATTCGTTCAGCAGATGTATGATAAGGGTGAGATATCCGTTGAGGAGCTTAAGACTCACCCGAAGAAGAATCTGATAACAAGAGCGTTAGGAGTCGAAGAAGAAATCGAGATAGACTTCAATACTGATTATCTCAATGATGATGAAACGTTGTTGCTTTGCTCTGACGGTCTTTCAAATTATGTTGATGCAGATGAAATATACAGAATAATCAACGACACAGATGCTGCCGGAGTTGCCGAGGCTTTGGTTGACAGAGCTAATGCAAACGGTGGAGGCGACAATATATCTGTCGCAGCAGTTTCTTATTAAGGAGGCGGAAAAGCATGGATAATTATGTTGGAAAAAGACTTGACGGAAGATACGAAATACATGAAATCATAGGTGTAGGCGGCATGGCTGTCGTATACAAGGCATATGACAATATCGACCGCAAAATCGTAGCCGTTAAAATTCTCAAAGACGAGTTTTTGACGAATGAAGAGTTTAAGCGTAGATTCAAGAACGAATCAAAAGCTATTGCTGTCCTTTCTCACCCGAATATCGTGAAAGTTCTTGACGTAAGTTTCGGCGACAGACTTCAATATATTGTCATGGAGTACGTCGAGGGTATCACTCTCAAAGAGTATATCGAACAGCAGGGCAGAGTTAAGATAAGAGAGGCTCTCTATTTTGTCATGCAGATACTTCGTGCTTTACAGCACGCTCACGACAAAGGCATCGTTCACAGAGATATCAAGCCTCAGAACATAATGCTCATCTCTAACGGAACGCTCAAAGTCACAGACTTCGGTATAGCGACTTTCTCAAGAGATGAAACAAAGACAATGACAGGTACAGCTATAGGTTCTGTTCATTATATCAGTCCCGAACAGGCAAAGGGCAGTGTTACAGAT
>CAYWDD010000022.1:0-11887 GCA_964456935.1 uncultured Faecalibacterium sp.
AGTTATTTGACTTATTACGAGCCTGCTTTGTTGCATTAACTAAAACACGCTTTTTTGCTGACTTGATATTAGGCATTGTCGCACCTCCTTAGAATAGTTGTCATGCACCGTATATTCTAACATTGTTGATCAAAAAAATCAAGATATTTTTGACAAATGGATATACTTTTTTTTAGTGTAAATACTACTATTGCATCTTAACGCTATAACATTACCACAATTTACGAAATTTTGCAATAGTGAAGTGATTATTTTTTGAATTTACGCACAGACTTAGCTCTTGAGCGGCACGAAATCGTCGGTTCGGACAAGGTCGAGGGCATCGAGCTTGAAAAATATGACGATGGCGGTGTGACCGTCACAAAAATAGAAGTAACAAACGAAAAAGGAAGTCTTGCACTTGAAAAGCCTATCGGAACGTATATCACGGTGGAAGTCACCCCTTTCAGCAAAACAAGTGACATCTTTTCCCATCAGCTTACGGTTTTATCAAAAGAAATCGGAAAGCTTATTCCCAAGAGCAATGAAACGGTGCTTGTTGCGGGACTCGGAAACAAAGCTATCACCCCCGATGCACTCGGTCCTAAAGCGGCAGAACTTATCTTCGTCACACGGCATATAAACTCAGAGCTTAAGAAAAGTATCGGCTTGGAAAACGTAAGAAGTGTCGCAGGCATAACTCCGGGTGTTCTAGGTAAAACGGGAATTGAAACCGGTGAGATAATCGAAAGCGTTGTCAAAAAGCTTAATCCCTGTGCCGTTATCGTGATCGACGCTTTAGCATCAAGGCGGCTTGAAAGACTGGGAACAACTGTTCAAATGGCAACATCGGGCATTGTACCCGGATCGGGTGTCGGCAACGTAAGAAACCGTATAGACAAGCAGACTCTCGGTGTGCCGGTCATATCAATCGGTGTTCCGACAGTTGTCGATGCGGCAACACTTGTCAATGACTTGCTTGAAACGGTCGGGTACACGTCGGCTGATTCGGACATGGAAAGTCTGCTAAGACCCATAGGTGAGAAGATAACCGTCACGCCTAAAGAAATAGACTTAATGATAGACAGAGCCTCCCTGCTTGTTGCAATGAGCATAAACTGTGCCTTACAGCCGGAACTTGACCCGAAAGATATACTTGCTATTGTAAGCTGAAAGTCATATTCGTCCTTCAAACTAAATAAACTTATATATAGCTTTAGACGGAGGACAAGACAATGAAAAAGAAGGTAAATTTAAGCGTTATCTTAGCTGTGATATTTTCTGCGGTATGCGTTTTCGGTTTTGTAAGCAACAGTGATGCCTGCATTCGCATTTTGGGTAAAGCGACCGTTTTAAGTGCCTCGACCGTGTTGCCGAGAGGATTTGAAATAACTTCAAGAACCGAAAAAGATAAAAACGACAGCACCACGGAAAACGAAGAAACAACCTCGGAGATGCCCGAAACCGAAAGCAAAAAAGAAACCGATGCTACTACGCAAAAGGTCAACTCGGAAACCGACGAGCAAGACGAATTTACAGCTATTCCCGATGATATTCTTAATATTATGGAAAGCTATTTGAAAAAATCGGACAAGGATAAAAGAGGCGGTTCGATTTCGGAACAGACATACAAAAGCTCAGGTGTGACCGACTCCTACGGTAAAGTCAAAGTTAAAAATATCAACGATACACAAATAAACATTAAAAAGCTGCTTAATGAAAAAGCAGACCTTAATATAGATGATAAATCAAAACCGACAGTGCTTATTTTTCATACGCACACGACCGAAACGTATCAGATAATAGACAGAGATTTTTACGCATCGGGATTTTCATCAAGGAGCGAGGACTCAAGCCGAAATATGATACGGGTAGGAGATGCGATATGTCAAGAACTCGAAAAGGCAGGCTACAACGTTATACACGACACCAATATCTATGACAAAAAATACAACGGTGCATACAGCCGTTCGAGAGTCCAAATTGAAAAGTATCTGGAAAAATATCCGTCAATACAAGTAGTCCTAGACATTCACAGAGATGCTATCGAACTCAATAACGGAACAAAAATCAAGCCCGTAGCATCTGTCAAAGGGAAAAAAGCCGCTCAAGTTATGATAATAAGCGGCTGTCAGGAATCGGGAAACGGAATCAGCGGTTTCGATGATTGGCGGTACAATTTGATTTTTGCCGTTCAACTTCAAAACAAAATGGAAACGCTGTTTTCGGGACTTACACGACCGCTTTATTTTTGTCCGAGAAAATATAACATGGACACCTCTCACTGCTCACTTTTAATAGAAGTCGGAAGTGATGCAAACACACTTGACGAGGCTGTTTATTCGGGAAAGTGCATAGGTGTTTCACTTGCCGAGCTTATGAATGAATACACAAAATAGGAGAAAAACATGACCAAAACCTACAAACTTTTTAAAACATACTGCATAATTGCAATAGCTGTTTTTTGCGTTTTACTGTTTGCTGTCGGGATATGTACGGCAAAATATCAGACTGACAAAGCCGTTTTCAAAGCGACATACTCGACTGCGAGGATATTTTCAAGTGAAAATAATATAACGGTGAATCTCGGTGGTAAAATAATAAGCTTTGATCCGCAAAGTGTAAATGAAAATCTCGAAAGAATACGAGCTGTTCTGCTGATACCGATAAACAATATTATAGAGTTTGTGCGAAATGCCGCTTATCTTATCAATAGGTAAGCCTGTGCAGCCTCCCACACTCCCCTGCTTACCGAAAGTCAATGCAGCGGGGCGGAAGCTTGGCACTCCCACTCGCCTTGCGGCTCGGGGAGTACACACGCTCCCGCCCTTTAGTATTACTACCTTACAAGAACTCTCTCATCGAAACGGAAAGTTCTTCTTCTATCTTTATCAGCCTCTTAGCGATGTCCTTCACCTTTTCCTCGGCTGCAGCGTACTGATTAAGATATCGGCTGAGCGACTTGACACCCATATCACAGCCGTCTATCATCAAATCCGCAACGGTCGAATCGGAATTATCCATTCCGAGTTTCATGTTGACTTTCATCCACGACATTCCCTTTGCTATCGGGTTCGGTTCTTTCCCCTCGTCCGAGTAGTCGTTTAGAATCTGTGTAGTTTCACTGCCGAGTTTTTCATGCTCCTGCTTGCTGTCCGTCAATATCTTCTTAAGCCTTTCGTCTTTGACAGCGTGAAGTACGTCATCAATACTGCTGACTCCCATTTTCACTCCGGCGTTGCATTCTCTTAAAAGTTTAATTGTATCGGGTTCAACCATAAAAAACACTCCTTAGCAAATAATAGTATGAATATTATTGCCAAGGGGTGTTTTATTTAGTCTTTTTGTATTTGATTTTCTATGTACTTTTTAGCACAGTCGGCAAATTCCTTTACCACTCTTGAAACATTTTGAGTATAGACCATACCAAGCTCACGGTATTCGTTCGGGTCGAATCTGAGTATCTGAACGTTCTGTGTGTTTTCACAGGTTATAAGCTCCGAAAGTATGCTCACTCCCAAGCCGTGAGCGACCATGGAAACAACAGCCGGATCGGACACGCTCGTCCTTGTTATCTGCGGCTTTACACCGTGCTTATTCAAAAGGTTCATGATGTCGTGGTCAAAGCCCATTGACGGCATCAAAAACTGTGCATTGTTGAAGTTTTCTATATTCATTCTTCCGTCATGCACGGCTATTTCGCTCTCTTGCGGAATGACCGCTACAAGAGGGTCGTTTTTCAAATGTATCCATGTACAGCCGAGTTCTTCTCTCTTGCTGACAAATCCTATATCGGCTTTTGCGTCCATGACAAGCGGATATATATTGTCGGCACTTTCATCGTTGACCTCAATCGTGACAAGTGGGTGGCTTTCCTTGAACTCTTTGATTATCGAGGGCAGCCAATAGCTTATTATACTTGAATATGCCGCTATCTTTATGGTGTGTGTTCTGTGTTCCTGTTGTGCTTTTATTTCGTACTCCAAGTTGTCCGAGGCTTTTAAAAATTCCTCTATCGTCGGCATGAGCTTTTCGCCGTCCTCGGTCAGGTGTACACCGTATTTATCTCTTTTTAAAAGTGTAAAGCCTATTTCGTGTTCGAGACGGTTCATCATATGCGTAAGTCCCGCCTGTGTGTATCCTAAAGCTGTTGCGGCATTTGTAAGGCTGCCGAGTTCAACAGCGGTTTTAAGTGCCTTAAATTTAATTGAATCCATAAAATCCACTCGATTCATACCTGTTAATTTGTAATGCAAGCATTAGCATATGTAATATTATAATATATTAGGTCGAAAATTGCAAGTCGTTTTAAGATAATTCTATAATTTTCCATTATATCAGCAGTTAATATTACAAAACGTAATACTTGTATTATAATGTGTCGTTTTACAATTATTCATGAATAGTTTATAATACTATCAACTTTTAATCAAATGATATCCCTTTAAACTGCTTTATCGGTAAGACATTTCTGACCGCACGGATATCAAAAACAAGGAAAGGTGATTAATATGGAAAACAAACTACAAAGAAAATACGGACTATTGACAGCTATTTGCATGGTCGTAGGTATCGTTGTCGGCTCGGGTGTATTCTTCAAGGCACAGAATATCCTCAACGCAACGGGCGGTGATATGCCTCTGGGAATCCTCGCTTGGGTCATCGGCGGTGTTATCATGATATTCAGCATACTCGCTTTCTCTGTCATGGCTCAAAAGTATGAAAAAGTCAACGGTGTTATCGACTATGCCGAGGCAACAGTCGGCAGCAAATATGCTTACTTTGTCGGCTGGTTCATGTCAACGACATATTACCCGACTCTCACGTCCGTTCTTGCATGGCTTTCGGCAAGATATCTTCTGACATTTATATCGGCTGTTAACCCCGATTTCTGTTCTGACCCCGTAACAGGTCCGGAATGTTTCGTTCTTGCAGGATTCTTCCTCATACTCAGTTTCGGTCTTAACTCGCTTTCTCCGAAACTTGCGGGCAAGTTCCAAGTTTCAACGACATTCATTAAGTTCGTTCCCCTGCTGTTAATGGCTATAGGCGGAATGATCTACGGCTTAACACACAACCTTGCCGGTACAAGCGAAAAGATCCTCACAGCAAACTTCGGCACTTCTTCGGGAAATACCAGCGTTCTCTTCAGTGCTGTCGTTGCAACGGCATTTGCATATGAAGGCTGGATAATCGCAACGTCCATCAACTCTGAGCTTAAAGATGCAAAGCGTAATCTTCCCATAGCCCTTGTTGTCGGCGGCATAATCATCGTCACTATCTACGTTATATATTACATAGGTGTTGCAGGTGCGGTTTCTGTCAACGATCTTATGGAATCCGGTGCAACGATCGCTTACACGACAATTTTCGGCAATGTTTTCGGTAACATTCTCAACCTGTTTGTCGCTATCTCATGTATGGGTACACTCAACGGTCTTATGCTCGGCTGTACAAGAGGTCTTTACTCTGTAGCAGTCAGAGGTCGTGGACCTGCTCCCGACACATTCTCGGCTGTTGACAAGAAAACCGATATGCCGACAAACTCATCTATCATCGGACTTCTTTTCTGCGGTGCATGGCTTACATACTTCTACGGTGCTAACCTTGCTCCTCACAACTGGTTCGGAATATTCAGCTTTGACTCATCGGAACTTCCGATCATCACGACATACGCTCTTTACATTCCGATATTCGTTATGTTCATGGTAAAGGCTAAGGGCGAGAAACCCGTTAAGCGTTTCGTTATTCCCTCACTTGCGATTTGCGGTGCGATATTCATGGTTATAGCGGCTATCTACGCTCACGGAATTTCACCCTATCTTGCGGCA
The DNA here is from genome assembly GCA_964456935.1 of uncultured Faecalibacterium sp. Taxonomy (GTDB): domain Bacteria; phylum Bacillota; class Clostridia; order Oscillospirales; family Acutalibacteraceae; genus UBA6857. The sequence goes on from CAYWDD010000022.1 coordinate 5,811, forward strand.
AAAGCCGAAGGTAAATTCAGCTGTCCGGTTATGTTCTACCTTATTATGTTTGCTATAATAATGGTTATAGGCATTCCGTTCATGAACAAAAAGGGTACAAAGAAAAAAGGCTAAAATATTCAGGGGGCTGTCTTAGGACAGCTCCTTTTTTATGTACGATCGGGTTTTGCGTACATAAAAACGATAGTCGGTCGGGTATGGACTTTTTTAAAAGAATGTAGTATAATAAATCCAATCTAAAGTGAAGTTTGGAGATATATCATGAAAAAACGACTTATTTCGATAGCACTTATCTTTGTGCTGATATTGACACTTTTCACAGGCTGCGGCTCAAACCTTAAGTATGCAGCAAATGTCGGCGGTGTAAAGGTCACAGAGGGAATTTACAAATACTACACAGACTATGTTCTCACCCACAAGAGCGAATTTTCACTTGACGATGAAAGTCTTGAGGGCGACATAACGGAAACCGTTTCAAATCTTGTCAAAAAGTACGTTGCTTTGAACTCTCTTTGGGCGGAGCTTAACATGAACATGACGTACAACTTAAGAAACGATGCGGCAAACGAGGCTGACGAACGCTGGGATCTTTTCGGAAAATATTACGAAAGCGTCGGCATCTCAAAGCAGGATATTTACAAGATAGTCAAAAACGAAACTTACCGAACAGCTCTTACTGTTTACTACTACGGTGAGGACAGCAAGATAAGTCCGATAAAAACCGAAACGCTCAAAGCGGCATTTTCAAAGAAATATGTCGGAGTTAAGATAATCGCCGCCTCTCTCACCACTGTTGACACTCTCGGAAACACAGTCAAACTTAAGGGTACGGCATTGACGGAGATTCAAAGATATTTTGAAAGCATGGAGTCAAAGGCAAACAACGGAACCGACATAGAGCAATTATATTCTGACTACAACACAAGTCACGACCTCATCGGAACAGAGGGACTTGACACCTATGTTTTCACCGAAAACAACACCCAATACGGTACGGATTTCTTCAAGACTGTCAGCAAGCTCAAATTCGGCAAGGCAACGGTCATAGAAAATGACGAAACGATTTACCTTGTCTATCGTGTGGACATCACAAGCAACGACTACGAATACTTCATGACGTATAAGAATGACATTTTGGTTGATTTATACAAAGACAAGATAGACGCACTCATTGACGAAAAATGTGCGGAACTTGAAGTCAACGAAAAGTCACGCAAGGTAAAGCGAATCTACAAAGACATGAAAAAAGCGATAAGCGAAAAGGAAAGCACCGATCCTGTATCGGACGGTGCATCAGAGGGATAAAAAACAAGGCTGTCATTTTTATGGCAGCCTTGTTTTTTATCCCCGCCTGCGAAGCAGGCGGAGGCGGCGACAGCGTGTACCTGCGAGCAGCAAAGCTGCGAGTAGGTGCCGATGTCGCCGCCGTCCTTCAGCGACCGAGAGGGGTTCGATGCCCCTCTCGGTCGCAAGTGCAAAGTGCAAAAGCAGAACGATCAACCGTCCTGCTTATCGTTTAAATTTTTGCTCCTTTTATATGGAACTTTCTCGTCCGTTAAACCCAAGATATAATCCACACTTGTATTATGAAATTTTGCAAGAACTGTCAGAACCTCCGTTGGAATATCTCTCGTTCCCAATTCATACCTTGAATATGCAACCTGAGTGCAATTGAGCAACTTAGCCATATCTTTTTGCAGAAGATCTCTATCTTCACGCAGTTCTCTGATTCTTTTATACATATTGATAAAACTCCGCTTTTTTATCAATATTATATGAAAAACCAAAATGGTATATTGACATATAAACCATTTTGGTTTATACTATTTATGAAATTCGGGTTGTATATCTAGAGAAGGAGTTTTTTTATATGAAAAAGAACGTTTTACGCATTGTTTCGTTAATCCTCTGCCTTTCGATGATGTTCACTCTTGCTTTTTCGGCAAGTGCATTAACGGTCGGCAAGAGAACATCTACAAGCAAGTGCGGAATAACAACTTGCGGTGACAAAGTTACAGGAAAAACAACAACTATTAAAATTAAAAACACAAGCAGCTACCCCATTAAAATCACATTCACAAGTATATCGAACTGCAAAGTTAATCGCTCCACCGGTGCAGGACTTTCAAGCTGGTCATCAATAACGATTTACGGCGGTTCAACCGCAACCGTAAAGATTAAGACCAATTTCGGCAAAAACGGACGTGTAATGTTTAAAGCAGAGTCTATGATGGGTGTATCCTACTCATACACCGTTACAGGTCAGAACTATTCAACAATTTACAGAGCATAAATTTTAAATGCAACCCGAATTTTAAACGCTCCCGATGTTACGGGAGCGTTTCCTTTATACTATTTTCAGCAAGTCCTTTAAATCTTCAATTGTCGTAATATTTGAATCTATGCTCTTATTATAGAAATCGCCCTGATTCATTCTTACGACCTGCATATCCGCACCTAAAGCACCTTGGATATCGTTTATCGGGTGATCACCGACAAAGAGACATTCTTCGTTTGGTACGCCTGCCTGTCTGCAAGCCTCGTCGAAAATGCGTCTGTCGGGTTTGTATACACCGAAATCGCCCGAAACCGTGATTACATCAAACATATCTCTTATGCCTGCGGTGTCAAGCTTTGTGTTCTGGAGTATGGAAACACCGTTACTGATAATGCCCATGGTGTAACCTCTGCGTTTAACTTCCTCCAAAACGTCAAGTGCATCGGGGAGCATAACAACATATTTTCCGTAGTCCTCATTGAACGAATCGAAAAGTTCCTGCATCGGAGGGTGGTCTTTCCAGTTCCAAAGCTCAATAAGTTCGGGGAAATACTCTTCTCTTGACTTGTAACCGCCGTCAACGTGTTCTTCCATTTCGTCAAGCTTTGTATTTCTTTCTTCTTCGCTTATATTCGGGAAGTACTTATCAAGAAAAGCCTCACAATAAAGCCTGTATGCACCTTTTCTGGATTGAAGTGTGTCGTCAAAATCAAAGAATACCGCTCTGACATTTTTTCTTTCCATTTTATCTATTGCTCCTGTCTTTTTGCTGTCTGTTTTGATTTGATTTTTAAGCTCATCAAGAGAAGAAAATTTCTTCTCACTTCTTATATATTTTTCAAGGCTTACCCATATGTGCTTGCCGTAAAGATCGCCGCTGAATCCGACTATATACGTTTCACTGCGAAGTTCCGTTCCGTTCACGGTCGGACGTACACCGACATTTGTCACTGACGGATAGACCGTATCACCGACATGAGTTCGTGAGGCATAAACGCCTTTTAACGGTACGATAAAGTCATCGGGGAAAAGCTGGTTTATCGTCGGTGCGCCAAGCTTTCTGCCTATTCTGTCACCGCCTACGACCTCGAAATCGTAGCCGAAACTTTCACCGAGCATGGCATTTGCATCTCTCATATTGCCCTTTTCGATGAGAGAGCGTATTCTTGTCGAAGATATAGGTTCACCCTTGTAATCAACGTGTTCTGCGACAAAGACGTCAATTTCAAAGCGAGAGCATATTCTTACAAGCTCTGCCGGATCACCGCTCCTACCCTTTCCGAAACGGTAATTGAAACCACAGCAAACCGCCCTTGCATCAAGCTTATCAACGAGAATTTTTATCGCAAATTCATCGCACGACATATTCTTTATGTCGCTGAAATTGACAAGGCAGACATCTGCTCCCATTGATTTTATCTTGTTTATTTGATTTTCTTTTGTCATGAGGCTTTTGGGTACTTCACGTCCCAACGATTTGAACGGGTGTTCGTTAAAAAGCAACACTACCGCTCTTAAGTTTCTCTTTTTCGCCTCTTCGATCGCTGTTCCGATCACTTTTTTGTGACCTTTATGCAGACCGTCAAAATTTCCCAATGCAACAACTGAGCCGATATTTTCCGTCATTTTGCCGAGTCCCCCATATAAACTCTCTTTACATTAAGCTGTTCACCGTCTGAACTGACTTCACCTACACCGAGAAAATCTCCCTTAGGTGAATAAACTTTATAGTACGCTGCGTTTTTGAGCTTTTTTGTTATTCTGTCCGTCGTGAGGAAGCCTCCGTTGTGAAATCTTATTGCCTGTTTCTCACTGACGGTTACTTTGTCATATTTAAGTGCGTCCTCAACGCTGATTATGACTTCACCGAGTCTGCCCTCTGCGGCAAGCTGCTTTATCACATCTTCACTTACGCAGTCACTCTCACAAAATCCGAGAGCTTTCGTTCTGCGAAGTTCGGTCAATACAGCGCCACAGCCGAGTTTCTCACCTATATCGCTTGACAGACTTCTTATATACGTTCCTGCCGAGCATTCGACCGACAGTGTAAATTCGTGATTATTTTCGTCAAAGTCCATACACTCAACAGAATATATCGTGACTTCACGTTCCTCACGTTCGATTTCTATTCCTTTTCTTGCTAATTCATACAAACGCACACCGTCTTTTTTTATCGCCGAGTACATTGGCGGTAACTGTTTTATTTTGCCTTTAAACGTGTCTAAGACTTGCAAAACTTCGTCCTTTGTCACGTTAGGCTCACATTCAGTCAAGACTGTACCGGTGATATCAAGCGTGTCTGTTGTCATGCCGAGTTTAATCTTCGCTTTATACGCTTTATCATGTGTGTCAAAAAGCTCGATAAATCTCGTTGCACCGCCGAAAGCAACAGGCAGTACACCTGTTGCCATTGGGTCAAGCGTTCCCGTGTGACCTGCCTTCTTCTCATGGGTTGCCCTTTTGAGAATACCGACAGCCGAGAACGACGTTATATTTTTAGGTTTATCAAAACAAATAAAGCCTGTCATATAATTACCTTTTCGATAGCCTTGATTATTTTTTCTTCGGCATCTTCTATTGAGCCGCTTATCTGACAGCCTGCCGCTCTTGCATGACCGCCGCCTCCTAAAAGCTTACATATCTCGGCAGCGTTGTAAGGCTCGTGAGTTCTGAGTGATATCTTGTACTCACCGTCGGCTTTTTCCTTGATAGTCACGCCTATCTTGACACCTTCGACCTGACGTGGGATACTCGATATCGCATCTGCATAGCTCTCGTCCGCACCGCTTATCCTGTACATATCATTTGTAAGCTTTATAACGGCTACCTTGTCGTCAAAGCAAAGCTGCATTCCGTCAAGGCAAAGCTTTTCCAGTGCAAAATACGCTTTGCTCTTAGTTTCGAACATGAGGGTGTTTACAAACGAATGTCTTGCGCCCAAAACTATCAATTCCGATGCGATGACGTGCGTTTTAGCTGTAACGTTCGAGTACCTGAAACAGCCTGTATCGGTCGAAATTCCCGTATAAAGGCAGGTTGCGATGCTCTCGTCTATTGTCACACCCATGAGTTTTATAAGCTCATAGACGATTTCACAAGCGGCAGCAGCCTCACTGTCCACATAGGTACACTCGGCATACATCAAATTTGAGCCGTGATGATCTATGCAAAGGTCAACCTTACCCGAAAACTTTTCTTCAAGCGAACCGAGAAGTTTCGGGTCGGCAACATCGACAGCTGTAACAAATGCCGTTTCAACGTCTATATCGTCGTTTTCACAAAGCATATAGCCGTACTTATCGGGGATTTTGTCACTGTTTAAAACAGATGCCTTGATGCCGAGCTTTTTCAGTGCCGTCATCAGTGCGTATCCGCAGCCGAGAGTATCACCGTCGGGATTAGCGTGGGTAAGTATTACGACTTGCGACTGCTCTGTAAGAATATCAGCCGCCTTAGAAAGTTTGATCATCTCTCGTGTCCCCTCTTGACTCTTCGAGCTTTTTGAAAAGGTCTATTCCTTTTTCGACCGAATCGTCTGCTATGAACTTTATTTCGGGTGTTTTTCTGAGTCTGAGTCTTGAGCCGAGTTCGTGTCTGATAAGTCCTGTTGCACTGACAAGTCCCTTTACAGCCTCTTTTGCCGTGTCGATGCCCTCTAATGCACTGACATACACTTTAGCGTATGATATGTCACTGCTGACCTCGACTCTGACTACTGTCAACATCTTATCTTTGACTCTCGGGTCTTTAAGCTCTCTTATGATAGCTATTATTTCTCTGCGTATATCTTCGGATACAC
>CAYWDD010000023.1:0-11861 GCA_964456935.1 uncultured Faecalibacterium sp.
AAAAAATTTCTCCTTCACCCTTTACCTTCCACAAAAGATAATGTATAATATAAGGAAAGAATGTAAAATTTCCGGAGGGAATCACATGAAAAAATATACTGTCGGAATGGTATCACTCGGTTGCCCGAAAAATCAGGTCGATGCCGAAATAATGCTGGCTAAACTTGTAAATGCCGGTTTTGAAATAACGAACACACCCTACTATGCGGATATCGTTATCGTAAACACTTGCGGATTTATCGACGATGCAAAGCAGGAGGCAATAGACAATATCTTGGAAATGGCTGAATATAAAGATAACGGTTACGTTAAAGCCTTGGTCGTTACAGGCTGTCTTGCCGAGCGTTATAAAGAGCAGGTCATGGAGCAGATGCCCGAAATAGATGCAATTATCGGTATCGGCGGAAACGATAATATTGTCGATGTTTGCCTTGAGGCTCTTAACGGCAATAAGTACGCCGACTTCCCATCTAAATACGACTTGCCCATGAACGGGGAAAGAGTCTTGACTACACCCGAATATTGGGCGTACCTTAAGATAGCCGAGGGTTGTTCAAATTGCTGTACATACTGTGCAATACCGTCAATAAGAGGCAGATACAGAAGTCGTGAAATGGAAGATATCCTCAAAGAGGCAGAATCACTTGCTAAAAGCGGTGTAAAAGAACTCGTCGTCATAGCTCAAGATACCACAAAATACGGTAACGACCTTTACGGCGAATTGAAACTTCCCGAACTTTTGAGAAAACTTTCATATATTGACGGCATAGAGTGGATAAGACTTCTCTATTGCTATCCCGACAGCATGACAGATGAGCTTATAGACGAAATCAGAAATAACGAAAAAGTCTGTAAATATATCGACTTGCCGTTGCAACATGCCGATGAAAATGTACTCAGAAGAATGAATCGAACAGGAAGTAAACAGGAACTTTTACAGCTTATACAGAAAATAAGAAGTCGCATTCCCGATGTTGTGATCAGAACAACGTTTATAACAGGTTTCCCCGGTGAAACAGAGGAAGAATTTACTTCGCTGAGCGAGTTTGTCAACGAGGCAAAGTTTGACAGATTAGGCTGCTTTGCCTATTCTGCGGAAGAGGGAACAAAAGCCGCAGAAATGCCCGATCAGATAGACGAACAGATAAAAATCGACAGAGGCGACATCATCATGCAACAGCAGTTTGAAATATTCACTGCAAAGCAGGAGTCGAGAATAGGTGAAACATATAAAGTGCTTGTCGAGGGTTACGACTCATATACCGATTCATATTGCGGAAGAACGTATATGGACGCTCCCGATATTGACAGTATGGTCTATTTCACGTCATCAGTACCGCTTGACAGTGGGGAATTTGTCAATGTCAGAATAATAAGCACGAAAGATTATGACTTGCTGGGCGAGTGCGTAGATATTTGTTGAAATTTTTTTCAAAACAGTAGTGCATTTTTAATAAAAACGTAGTATAATATAATGAAGATAAAGCGAGGGTCAGAAGAAGTAATCGGATTTTCTTATCTCAGAGAGAGGTACACTGTGGTGTGAGTGCCTTGTTTAGATACCGATGAAATGCATCTGACGGCAGCTTGGGGGAAAGGCAACGAGTATCTCAAGACGTAAGCTCAACGTTACCGAGCAGGTAATTTTACGTTACCGTGAGTTATAAATCAGAGTGGAACCGCGTTTTACGCCTCTGTTGCCTTTGGCAGCAGAGGCATTTTTTATCGGAGGTGCAACTATGTTTGAACTTTGGAAAGAGGACATTCTCTGCGTTAAAGAGCGAGATCCTGCGGCAAAAAGCTTTCTTGAAATTTTCTTCCTTTATCCGGGGGTCAAAGCTCTGAGAATGTACAGAATAGCACATCGATTATTTTTGCACAAGCACTACTTTATCGCAAGGGCGATATCCCAAAAAGCGGCAAGAAAAACCAATATAGAAATACATCCCGGTGCCGATATAGGCAGACGGCTTTTCATAGATCACGGTACGGGTGTTGTGATAGGTGAAACGGCCGTAATAGGAAACGATGTGACGATATATCAGGGAGTCACGCTTGGCGGCACGGGAAAGCACAAAGGTAAACGACACCCGACAATAGGCAATAATGTGATGATAGGTGCCGGCTCTAAGGTACTCGGACCTTTTCGGGTAGGCGACAACTGCAACATAGCGGCAGGCTCGGTCGTACTCGAAGAAATTCCCGATAATTGCACAGCTGTCGGTACACCGGCAAGGGTAGTCAAAAGAAACGGAGTGAGAGTGGACGAACTCGATCAGATACACATACCCGACCCGGTCGCACAGGAAATATGTAAATTAAAGCTGCAAATCAGAAAGCTTGAAAATGAAATAAATAAAATCACGGAGGAACACAGATGAGAATTTTCAACACACTTACAAGAAAAAAGGAAGACCTTATCTCGATAGAGGAGGGCAAGTACAGAATATACGCTTGCGGACCGACTGTATATAACTATATCCATATCGGTAATGCAAGACCGCTGTGCGTATTTGACGTTTTACGTCGCTATTTGGAGTACAGAGGAAACGAAGTCAGATTTGTTCAAAACTTCACCGATATAGACGACAAGATAATCCGCCGTGCAAACGAGGAAGGCTTGACGTTTTCGGAGATATCCGAAAAGTATATCAAGGAGTTCTGGGTAGATGCAAAGGGCATGAATGTCCGTGAGGCAACGGTTCACCCGAAAGCTACGGAAAACATTGACGAGATAATCAACATCGTTTCAACGCTCATAGAAAAAGGCTATGCATATGCAGTTGACGGTGACGTGTATTTCTCAACTAAGAAATTCGGTGGTTACGGTAAGCTTTCGCATCAGCCGCTTGAAGACCTTGAGGCAGGTGCGAGAATAAACATCGGTGAAAAGAAGAAAGAGCCTATGGACTTTGCACTTTGGAAAGCCGCAAAACCGGGTGAACCGTACTGGGAGTCACCGTGGGGTCACGGCAGACCGGGTTGGCACATTGAATGCTCCGCTATGGTACACAGATACTTGGGCAACACCATAGACATTCATTGCGGTGGTCAGGATCTTATCTTCCCGCATCACGAAAACGAGATAGCTCAAAGTGAATGCTGCAACGGCGCTGACTTTTCACACTACTGGATGCACAACGGTTTCATCACGGTCGATAATGAAAAAATGTCAAAGTCGCTCGGAAACTTCTTTACGGTTCGTGACGTTGCCGAGAAATACGGCTATGAGCCGATAAGATATCTGATGATATCCTGTCAGTACAGAAGTCCGATAAACTACAGCTTTGATGCGATAGAGCAGTGCAAGGCATCGCTCACAAGACTTTACACTTGCCGTGACAACCTTGATTTTGCTCTTAAAAATGCCTTAGATAAGACAGATTCAGACGAAAACGAGATAATCGCAACAATAGATTCAAAGAAAGACAAGTTCATTTCCGCTATGGACGACGACCTCAATACAGGCGAGGCTCTCGGAGCATTATTCGAGCTTGTCAAGGAGATAAACACAAAAGTCATCGACGGCACAAGAACAAAAGCTCTTATTGAACACGCAATCAAAGTCTTTGACGATCTCACCGGTGTACTCGGACTTCTCTATGAGAGAAAGGAAGAAAAGAGCCTTGATGAGCAGGTCGAAGAAATGATAAATGCAAGAAATGAAGCAAGAAAGAACAAAAACTGGGCTGAGGCTGACAGAATCAGAGATGAACTGAAAGCACAGGGCATAGTCCTTGAAGATACACCGCAGGGTGTAAAGTGGCACAGAGCATAATTATAAAGCACCGAGTCTGTTGTGATTGACGGACTCGGTGTTTGTGTGTGGAGTGTAGACCCGGGTGGGGTGCCGGGGCGGAGGGGCGGCAAGCCGTAGCTTTGTACACCCCCCGAACGCAAGTGAGCGGGGTGTCAAAGTTGCGGCTGAAAGCAGGGAGTTGGTTTTGGCAGAAAGTTTGTAGCTATGCTGAAACTTAAACTTACAACAGTGGCAAAATAGCACAAGTTTCCCAACGGCGGCATTGGCACCTGCTCGCATAGTGCCTGACGGCACACGCTCACAGGTACGCACTGCCACCGTTCCGCCCGCCCTGCGGGCGGGCGGTTTCACCCAACCACCCTAATCCTCTTGACTAATCAGCCGACAAGATATAAAATAGAAACAACACAGAAAGGAGCGAAAAACATGACTTATATTAAAAACGGAGAAGTAATTGTCGCTCGTCTTGATATTGACGATGAAATAATTGCCTCACTTGGTACAATTTGCAAGGAAAATAACATTAAATCTGCAAGAGTTCACGCTATCGGTGCTATCAAAAACGCAACAATAGCCATGTTCGATTTTGCAAAGGGAGATTACAACGAAAACAAAATTGACAGATTTATGGAGCTTTTAAGCTTGGAGGGTAACGTCACTCAAATGAATGATGAGTGCTATATACATCTCCATGCGGTTTTCGGTGACAGCGACGGCAAGGCTTTCGGCGGACACTTGAAAAACGCAGTGATAGGTGCGACTTGCGAAATGTTCATAGAACCGCTTGACGAAACCGTAGTAAGAATTAAAGACAGTAACACAGGACTTAATATTTTCAACATTTGAGGTAAATATGAGATTACAGGACGAACTTAAAGAATATCTCTTAAGTCAAGGTGCAAGCGATGTCGGATTCGCAAAGATAGACGACGGTGATTCACAGCTTAAATATGCCGTCAGTATCGTCGTCAGACTTTCCGAGGCAATAGTTGACGAAATAACCGACGAGCCGACACACACATATTTCAATCACTACCGTTCGGTCAATGCACTTATCGACCAATTACTGCTGAAAACGGGTCTGTTTTTGCAAAAACACGGCTACAAATATATCACCGTTGCCGCATCGCAGAGCATAAACAAAGACGGCTGGAACTACAACGGAAGATATTCTCACAAAGAGGCGGCAAGGCTTTCGGGACTCGGTTCTATCGGCAAAAACTCCCTTTTCTTTCACAAAGACTTCGGTTGCTCAGTCAGACTCGGTACGCTTTTCACCGATTGTGAGTTTGAAGTTCCCGAACAGGTCATGACCTGTTCGTGCGGAGAGTGTCAAATTTGTGCTAAAGCGTGTCCTGCGAAAGCAATAAGCGGAAAAAGCTGGGACGTCGGTGTACAAAGAGAAGAAATATTCAACCCCGAAAAGTGCAGTAATTTCATGAAGCAGAAGTTCAAACACATAGGCAGAGGAGCGGTCTGCGGAATATGTATGAAGGTTTGCCCGAAAAGAAACGGATAAATTTTAAGAAAAAATGAGATTAGTGTTGAAAAATGCAGAATTTACGCTTATAATATAGGCATATCCAATTATATTAGACACAGCAAACAAAAAGAAAGGACTTGAGAAAATTGTCAAAGGTAACAATTTATGATCATCCTCTCATTCAGCACAAGCTGACTATTATGAGAGATAAAAACACAAGCTCAAAGGATTTCAGAGAACTCGTCAGTGAGATAGCAATGCTTATGTGCTACGAGATAACAAGAGATCTGCCGACAAAGGAAGTCGAAATTGAAACTCCTATCTGCAAGACCAAGTCAAAAACGTTAGCAGGTAAGAAACTCGCTATCGTACCCATACTCAGAGCAGGATTGGGTATGGTTGACGGTGTAACAAAGCTTATCCCTGCGGCAAGAATAGGTCATATCGGACTTTACCGTGACGAGGAAACGCTCAAGCCCGTTGAATATTACTGCAAATTGCCGAAGGACATTTCGGAAAGAGAAGTTATTGTTGTTGACCCGATGCTTGCAACAGGCGGTTCTGCGATAGATGCGGTCACACAGATAAAGTTGCGTAACCCGAAAGATATCAAGTTTATGGGACTTATCGCCGCCCCCGAGGGAATTGAGGCTTTCACAAAGGCTCACCCCGATGTAGACGTTTACTGTGCGGCACTTGACGAAAAGCTCAACGAGAACGGATATATCATTCCGGGTCTTGGAGATGCCGGCGACAGAATATTCGGAACAAAATAAAAATAATATTTATATGTACGAGAATGCAGGCTTTACGCCTGCATTTTTTGTGCGTAAAATAAGTTGTTGCTCGAAGGCAAAATGATTCCGATTAGAAACAAAACCTTAAGATTGTTGAACAAGAAATGTTCTATAGCAAAGGGTTCGATCCCGAAGAACAAGAACATGACGATCTACGGCTACAAAAACTCAACTGCACAGAAATACGCAAAAAAGAATCACATAAAGTTTGTGAAGATAAAGTAAACAGACATCACCTTATATTTTATACCCCCTCAGCGGCTGTACTCATTAGAGTGCAGCCGTGTTTTGGGTTGGTGTGCAGACCGGGTGGGGTGCCGGGGCGGAGGGGCGGCAAGGCTCGGCTTTGCGTACCCCGAGCCGCAAGGCGAGTGGGTGCCAAAGACGAGGCTGGGGATAGACGCTTAAAACTTCATATAAAAACTTATGCGGATCTCCGATTCCAATACGCACCAAGCCGGTTTTCGGCACAATTAAAAAATCACCGGAAAAACCGGTGATTTTTTAACTCATATATTCTTACCCTTTTGCCTCATCTCATGGAGTAAAAGCGGGAATACCAGATACTCACGAAGAAGTGCAGGAACGTATAACCCTTTCGGTGACGGTGCAGGTACGCCCTGAGCCTTGACTCCTGTTTGCTTTGCTATATATGACGATCTGAGAATGTGAAAATTGCTGCTTAAAAATGCAATTTTTACGTTGTCAATATCGCAGCGTTCACTTATTATCTTCTTTGCGTTGATGAAGTTTTCGTAAGTCGTTTGCGATTTGTTTTCAACTATTATGCGGCTTTCGTCTATTCCCGATTCGATGAGATATTTTGCTATCGTGTCCGCCTCACTGACCGTCTGCCCGTCATGAACTATGCCACCGCACGGAACAGCTGTTGTATTCGGGTTGGCTTTCAAAAAGTCCGCTGCTGCGTTTATTCTCAATTTTAGCATTTCGCACGGTGTTTCCCCCTCGACTGTACACCCGAGTATCATCAGATAATCAGGATTTTCAACCTTTTCACCATACGCTTTTCTCGACATTTTAACGTACTCGGCAAAAGATATCCCGAAAGCTAAGCCTGCGACCGATGCCGCCTTAGAAATCTTTTTCATTACTTAGCCTCGACCTCACTTTCAAAATACTTAGCCTTAAATTCATCAACCTTTGCCCAATAAATATCAGGGTGTACAAGAGAAGAAACTGCGTGTACCGCATCGGGAACTGTCAGCTTGTCCTTTTCGGCTTTGCAGGCATTGTAAACCTCGTCCATCATGGAATACGGAACGAATGTATCCTCTTTGCCGTGAATGAAAAGTGTCGGTGTTTTGCTGACCGAAACGGCATCAATAGGAGAACACTTTTTAAAGTCAAAGTTGCCTCTGAGTACCGAAATCTTATTAAGTATCGGCAAAAACGGGAACGGTGGAAGGTGAAGAAGTTCGCCTATTTGTGCATGATATTCGTCCCAGCAGTTGGTATATCCGCAGTCGGCCACCGCACATATGACGTTGTCGGGAATGTTCTCGCCGGTGACGAGCATAGTTGTTGCTCCTCCCATCGAAACTCCGTGTACAAGAATTTTTGCATCTTTGTCCTCTGCGACGATTTTCTTTATCCATTCGCAGACGATATATCTGTCGTAATATCCCATTGAGCAATATTGATGTTTGTCGAGTGAGTGCGCTCTCATGCACGGGAAAAGGATATTGAATCCCTGATCGTAGTAGTGTTTACCGAAGTTTGAAACCGCCTCAGGTCCTGCCGAATATCCGTGAACGCAGACAGCCCAGTTATGTGTTGCTGTTTTTTGCCTTGCTATGTACGAGTAGTATTCTTCGTTATTTTCGTCCAAGGTGACAGCCGGAGCAGCCGCTTCTTTGAACCATCTTTTAGCCGCAAGATTTTCTTCCGAGTGATAGATACCTGTTGTACTTCCGTCACCGAAGATGTTGTTTTTGCTGATAAAATCAATCAGTCGTCTTGATAAAACTCCCTCATAAATAAGTTCGCAAGTTCCGAGTAATGCACCCGATGCGACTGCCGCAACAGCCGTTACGCCTTTAACCGCTTTATTCATATTCATGCCTCCTGTTAAAAATTCACATTTATTATACAACTGTTTATCAATTAGTTCAAGAGATATCGAGTGAATTTAATTTTTTGAGAGCCTTTCCTTTTCCGAATTGTTTAGTTGCTTTTAGATTGAACAACAAACTCACAAAAGTGCGAATACTATTTGCTAAAATGAGAATATAACGAAAGTTGGGAGGATAGGTAATTATATTACAAGAACTACAAGCCTGTTTTTTCGGTAGGCTTGTAGTTCTTTTGGCGTTTTTACAACAGCTTTCTGTAATTATAAAATTACATCATTTGATACATACCAATTAAGGAAGATATAATGGCACATACTTCGCCGATTATACTAATAATTAAACCTGTTTTCTTACCTGTTTCTTTGTTTTCTTTAATTCCTATAACAATACCGATGATTGATACGGCATGACCAACCAGTGCAAAAAGCCAAGCACAAATACAGCCGACAATTCCCAAAACAACTGATACATATCCTTTTTTCTCAGCTGTGTTTTTGTTTGTACTTTCTTCAGGAAGAGTAGTTTCTTCCTGAAGCGGGGTTTGGGAATTAGGCAAAAACTCATTAAGAATATCTTTTATAAAAGCATCATCGTGCTTTTCTGAAATTTCTTTGAGTTCATTTATAAAAGCGTTTTTGGTTGAATCAATTAAATTTATACACCATTGCTTTGTGCCTGTACCGGCTGATAAAGATTTAATGGCACCAGCCAAATCAAGACTCTGTCTTTGATATACAAAATTGACATTGTACATTTTTTTGATATATGTAGCAATCTTTCTAAGAGCATCTTCCTTATTTTCGCTGGTTGTGTCGTAATAATCACTTATTACTGACATAGAGCGATTAAGTACCTCAAATTTTTGTTGTCTTTTAAAATAATCAGAATCCGTCATAGAAAGCATTGCTTTGCCGTAAGAACTAAAAAATACTGCTTCCATATTATCAGGTGCATTCTGTTCCACCATATTATAGTATTTTTCAACTTCTTCCCAATCTTCTTTCGTCAACGCACGGTGTGCATTCTGCAAATAGCGTTCCACAAAAGCGGAATTATCTACCTTAACCGTACCTTGTACATCAACAGTACCCTCGATCATCATTTTCTTTGCTTCCTCAACAGAATACTTCATTCCGCAGTTCTGACACACAAATGCACCGTCCTGCTTAATAAGATCTGTTCCTCCGCACATTTCACAAGTTAATTGTTTCATCTTAATTCCTCCAATTTTGTTTTAATAATTTTACTTTTTTATTCCGCTCGGTAACAAGCGAATCAATGACTGTAATGATTTCCGATTTATTATCGGCAGTTTTGAGTTCTTTGACTTTGTCGGCAATTTCTGTTTCAAGGTCAGAAATTGCCTCACTGCTCATAGGGTCGCTAAAATGTATTTTTTCGACAAGATTTGTAAGTGCCGCTTTAATATCGTTATCCGTTTCATTGCTTGCCAACATTTCAATGTCGATCTGTAGCGATTTGATATAAAAGACTTTCTTTTCTGCATTTTCTTCGACTTGAGTAATTTTCTCTTTTCCGCTTTTCGTACCGATCAAGCACATTGCAGAAACGCTGAGTATTAATATACAAATGACGACGGCTATCCAATTTGCCGTTAGCGGCAGTATCATAAATACCGCAAATGCAATAATCTGAACGATTAAATATACAATTCCGACTGAAATTAAAGGAATGCCTAAGAATTTACTCTTTGGAGTATCTGTACCTTTAAACGCAAACTTCCAAACAGCGACCTGTAAAGCAAAAGCAACAGAAGTAAATACACAAGCAATCCAAAATGTTGCGGTTTTGTCGGTAGGAACTGCAAAGGTTATTACATTAAAAAGTACAAAGACTATTGCTAATATGGTAAAAGCCATACCTTTATTCTTTCTCATTTATCAACCCTCCCTTTTTGTGCCGCATTTCGGACAGAATTTTCCGGGCTTAATAAACTTAAAGCCGCAATTAGAACAAATGTCGGGTACTGAAACACGTGTTCCGCATTCATCACAAAAAGCAGCACCGGGTGTTAATTTTGTACCGCAATTTTCACAGAAAGCATTAGCTGTTGTCTGCGGTTGTGTACCGATACTTGCAAAAGCATCATTAACAGCACCGCCGACCATACCACCGACTGTTCCGCCAACACCGGACATTACACCAAGACCGATACCCATGTTAGTAAACTGACCGACGCCCTCGTTTTGTGCGGCTTGTTCCGCAACATCAAAGCCACGCTCTTGCTGATAGGTATAGCCTTCAGTTGCACGCTTTTGTGCCAATGCCTGTGATTCGATAACCGTTTTCTGTGCTTCGGTTTGAGCTTGAATGACGTCGGTTTGTTGCTTTAGCTTTGCCTCGGCTATATCTGCATACTGTCTAAAGTGCAGTTCCTTAAACCTTTCGTATTGCGGATCACCGTCAGGTTTTACAATAGCAGTTACAAAGAATCGATTTAATGTAACACCATATTCCTCAAAATCACCGAGCAAGCGTGCCTTAATATCATTTGAAAATACTTCAAGGCTCTCGTCAATCTCAAAAATATTGATTGCACTTGCTTTCATTTCCTGAGCTATGTAGGTTTTGACCCTTGTCATAAGAAAGGCACGGAAAAAAGCGGTTAACTGATTTCGGTCAAGTACCCGTTCTGTACCAACCAATTTTACAAGCAATTTTCGGGAATCGTCCACGCTTAAAGCCATTTCACCGCTTGCTCCTATGGACAACGGGAATTTGTATGTAGGTTCGACATACTGAACCTTACTGTCCGTTCCCCACTTAATAGCCATTTGCTCGGTCTTATTGATAAAATAGACTTCGCAATGGAAAGGCGTTTTGCCACCTGTTGGAATGTTGATGAACTTCCTAATAAGCGGAATGTTTTGAGTTTCGAGTGTGTGCCGTCCCGGACCGAACAAATCGAGAGCTTGACCGTTCATAAAAAATATAGCTTCTTGACTTTCATGTACGATCAACTGAGTGGTTGTATTAAAATCTTCGCACGGATGTTTCCATATAAAAGTGCTGTTGTCGCCTTCATATTTAATGACTTCGGCAATCTGTACCATTTAACTGCCTCCTCGTAAATTTTTAAACATATTACTATATACATAGTAACATAATATACCGTAATTGTCAACATGTAATTTTTGCGGTAAAATGTTATTGGTGATGTTATGGAAGAATTACGCAGTATTGTAAGCCTTGAATCGTACGGCAAGGTATCGATTCATTTAAAGGAAATCTTGCAGGAAAAAGGTATCACCCGTTATCGACTTGCGAAATTAGCTGATACAAGATTTGAAGTTGTCGAAAAGTGGTGCTCCGGAACGGTTGAACGCATCGACTGTGATGTATTGGCTCGGTTTTGTTATATTCTAAGTTGCAACATTGATGATATTATCCATTACGAAGAATAAGTCTAAATAAAAAACGTATTCTAAGTCGGTGATATTCCACATTTGAAAATATTGTAAGTATTGTTTTACGAAAGTGAAGATACGACTGCATATATTGAGGGAATATGAGTTTAATGAGTAAGCACCGATATATTCAACAAAAATCACAATAAATTACAACAGCACGAATGCGAAAGCATTCGTGCTGTTGTTGTTCTGACTTTTAGTTTTTGCAGCCTTTGGGTTTCGATTTATTGGCAACTTCCCTACAATGGGCGACGGCATCGGCACTCCCGCTCGCCTTGCGGCTCGGGGAGTACACGC
>CAYWDD010000024.1:0-11772 GCA_964456935.1 uncultured Faecalibacterium sp.
ATTGAACCTTCATGTGAAAAGGAAGGCTCTGCAACAGCAAAATGTTCACGTTGCGACCACACCGAAACACAGGTCCTCGCACCGACCGGACACAATTTCGTCAACGGTTCATGTGAAAACTGCGGAGCATCGTCCGAAACACAGAGTTGTTCCTGCAACTGTCATAAGGGCGGATTCTCCGGATTTATGTGGAAGATACTCTGCTTCTTCTACAAGATTTTCAAGATGAACAAAACTTGTCAGTGCGGAGCAGCACACTATTAAGAAATACGCATAGTAAAACAGCCTGTACCGATTTATCGGTGCAGGCTGTTTTGAGATTGCGGGTGGGGTGCAATTACCGTGACTTTTTCAATCTTCTAAACATTTGCAGCGGTTTACAACTTATTTAAAAAAACACTTTCACTTCACGCTTTGATATGGTAGAATATACAAAACGGTTGTAAAAGAGAAAGGAAGATTCAAATGTCAACTATGATAATCGGAATCGCAGGCGGTACAGGGTCGGGTAAAACCACTATCACCGACAATCTTAAAGCAGAGTTCGGTGACGCAGTAAGTGTTGTGTACCACGACAATTATTATAAATGTAACGATGACCTCCCCATGTCCGAAAGAGTCAAGCTCAACTACGATCACCCCGATGCTTTCGACACCGATCTTATGATTGAGCATCTTATGAAACTCAAAAACGGTGAAGCGATAGATTGTCCGACTTATGATTACACTCGGCACACAAGGGCAGACGCTACCGTCAGAATCGAACCGTCAAGCGTTATCATCGTTGAGGGTATCTTGATTTTCCAAAACGAGCAACTGCGTAATCTTATGGATATCAAAATATTCGTTGACACCGATGCGGACGAAAGAATTTTGCGTAGAATACGCAGAGATGTCGTCGAAAGAGGCAGGAGTATTGACTCTGTAATAAACCAATACCTGACGACGGTCAAACCGATGCATGAACAATATGTCGAACCCAGCAAGCGAATGGCCGACATCATAGTTATAGGCGGAGGTCACAACATAGTCGCTCTCGACATGATAAAACGTAGAGTAAAGCATCACATTTTAAGGAGTGAAAATCATGAATAAATCGGAACGTATTTTTCTTGCGGCAGATTTATTTTCGCAGGGATTTGCCTGTTCTCAATCGGTGTTTGCCGCATTTTCCGACATTTACGGGATCGACCGTGACACAGCCTTAAAGGTATCGGCAGGTCTGGGTGGCGGTGTAGGACGTATGCGTGAAGTATGCGGAGTCGTTACGGGAGCGAGCATGGTCTTAGGACTTGAATACGGCACTTCGGACGGACTTAACAAGGAGGCTAAAGCCGAAACTTACGCAAAAGTCAGAGAATTTTCGGACAGATTCAAAGAAAAAGAAAACTCCGTAATTTGCCGTGAACTTTTAGGACTTCTTGAAGAAGAAAAAAGTCATATTCCCCAAAGCAGGACTAAGGAATATTATGAAAAACGGCCCTGTTTAAGGCTTGTTAAGGAATCGGCGGAGATTCTTTGCGATATGTTAAATATTGAATAATTACAAGCGGCGGCATAGGTTTCTATGTCGCCGTTTGGTTTGCGGTAGGGGCGGGTCGGGGGCAAAAGCCTGCGGACGAAGTCCGCAGGGAAGCAGGCGCAGCCTGCTTCGTTTCCGCTTTGCGGAAACCTTTTGCCCCCACGCACAGACTTCCCTACAGCAAAAAACTTGCCTGATGCAGTCTGCGATGACATAGCCCGTGAGCGTTCGCTCACGGGCTGTCGAGCATACACGGGTCACTTTTTAGATTTGATTATCGGTTGCATTTGTTTTTCTTCAAGCGCAAGCTTTACAGCCTCCAGTGTGTCGTCAAAATGTGCAACGACGGAAAACGGCTTTTTGACAAAATCGTCCTGCGACATAGGAATAAAATAATAATGCTTAAAATTCAAAAGCGTCCCTATGTTCTTTGCACTGCCTGTCAACGCATCATTAGTTGAAACACCTATCAATATCGGTTTCTGATTTCGCAAATGAGATTTTGCACTGAGAGTTACCGGTGTATCGTATATTCCGTTCGCAAGCTTGCCGAGAGTGTTTCCGGAACAGGGCGAAATTATCAAAAGGTCAAGCAAATTTTTAGGGCCGATCGGCTCAACCTGTGTTATTGTTTTCAGCACCGTGTTTCCCGTAACGGATTCTATTTCGGAGATAAAGTCTTTGCATTTTCCGAATCGAGTATCTGTACTCTCGGCATTGTATGACATTATCGGAATTACATTGTATCCTGCCTCAACCAGTTTTTTTATTTGCGGAATTGATTTTGAAAAGGTGCAAAATGAACCTGTCAGACAATAGCCAATGGTTATCATTTCATCACTCCCCTATTTCGGAACAGACAAAATCCGCTATGACCTCCCCTGCTCCTTTCGGCGTATGCTTTCCCGGCATACCCCTACACTCAATATATGCAAAGTGATAAGTTTTTGTTTCTTGCGGTACGAATAAAGCCAATTCAAAAAAGGCACTGTCTTTTCGAATTTTTTCAAATGCGTCATCTGAAAAAACTTTTGACGGGACTGTATTTATGATATAATCAAAATCCGAAATTCTCTTTTCCGCAAGAAGAAAGTCGCCCGTACCATAGCCGCAAACGGAGGCCTTATGCCTTTGAAAAGCATTTCTTGCCGCAACAAACACATTGATACCGTTATCGAACAAAATTTTACAGATACATTCCGAAACATTTCCGTAACCTGTCACTAACGCTTTTTTGCCCAAAATATCCCCCTTTTCAAACGATAAAAGTTCCGATAAAAATCCAACTGCCGTAAGTCTTGCATTTTCAACGATAACATTCTTATCCGAAAAATAATTTATTCCGTTAAAGCTGCTATCCGAAGTGAAAACTTTCTTATTTCCTATGTATGTTCTAAGCTCATTTAGCTGTATCTCGTTTTCTCCGAAAGGACAATTGAGCGTTTTATTATCCTTGGTTAAAGGCAACGGAAGAATAATTGCATCGGAAAGTGAAATTTCGTGTTTTATATCGTAATTTTTCAATGCGATATCTCCGTATTTTTCAGCACAACACCACTTTGCATTATGTCCTTTTAAAATAAGCTTTTTCGTAAGATAGAGATTTCGTTCATCTCCGCCCAAGACTAAGATATTCATTCAGACCACCTCTTAAATATAATCTGTGGTATTATATGCACGACTTAAGATATCGTGATAACTTATACTAAGCGGTTCATTCAGGTCTGTTCAGGCGGTGTGCGATGCACTCACCTTGCACTGCTCCTTCGTCGCAGGCTGCGTAGTGCATCACACACCGCCTGCCGCCCCTCCGCCCCGGACCCCGCCCGCAAACCGCTTTGCGCTTTGCTAAATTTTTTACTGTATTTTCATACTTTTATAGCCAACTGACATCTTTTGTGCTATAATGATAATGATAAGATTTTTGAATTATTTCCATTAGGAGTGACTTATATGTACGAAATAGATGAATTATTGAAAAAAGTTAAACGTATACATTTTATAGGAATCGGCGGTTCGGGAATGTGTCCTTTAGCAGAGATATTGCACGACTGGGGCTATCAGCTTTCGGGTTCTGACAACAATCCCGGTGACAATATCGACAAACTACGTTCTTTCGGTATCCCTATCGTAATGGGTCAAAAGAAAGAGAATATAGGCGATGCAGAAATGGTCGTTTACACCGCAGCACTTCTCTCCGATAACCCTGAGCTTTGTGCCGCTCGTGAAATGGGCATTCCGACATTTGAAAGGTCAAAGCTTTTCGGAGCTATTTCGAGAATGTACTCGAACTGTGTCGGTGTTTGCGGCACTCACGGAAAGACAACGGTAACATCTATGCTGACGCAGATACTTGTCATGGCGGACAAAGACCCGACAGCGGTCATAGGCGGCAGACTTCCGCTGATAGATTCTCACGGCAGAGTCGGTCACAATGAAACCATGGTCTGTGAAGCGTGTGAATTTGTCGATACTTTCCTTGACCTGTCACCAGATGTTTCCGTCATTCTCAATGTTGACGAGGATCACCTTGATTACTTTAAAAATCTTGACAATATAATCAAGTCATTTCATAAGTTCGCATCAATGTCGTCAAAAGCTATCATATATAACGGTGATGATGCAAACACAGTAAAAGCCGTCGAAAACATTGAGGGCAAAGAAAAGATCACATTCGGACGTGGAGCGGAAAACGATTATTCAGCAGAAAACGTTGCGTACAACAAAGGGGCATTCCCCGAATTTGACATAATTTTCAAGGGTGAAAAACTCGGCAGAGTCAAGCTCAATATTCCCGGTGAACATAATATCGTCAACACACTTGCGGCAGTTGCTGCGGCTATGTACTGCGGAGCTGATGCCAAAGAATGTATCAAGGGCGCTGAGGCTTTCTCCGGTGCAGGCAGAAGATTTGAGATTTTAGGCGAGTTTAACGGAATAACCATTGCCGATGACTACGCACATCACCCGAAAGAACTCGAAGTGACTCTCAATGCTGTCATGAAGATGGGGTACAACAAGGTTTGGGCGGTATTCCAGCCTTTCACATATTCAAGAACAAAAATCTTATTTGACGATTTTGTCCGAGTTTTACAGATACCCGACAAGTGTGTAATGACCGAAATAATGGGTTCAAGAGAGGTCAATACTTACGGAATTTACACCAAGGATCTTGCGGATAAGATACCCGACAGCGTTTGGTTCAACACGTTTGAAGAAGTGACAGACTATGTTGTGTCACACGCAGAAAAAGGCGATCTTATAATCACACTCGGCTGCGGAGATATATATAAAGCGGCAAGAATGATGGCGAAAAAGATCGGTGAATAATGTAATATCGGAGCTTAATTTTTAGGATAATCTGCGGTTGACTGTGGATTATCCTATTTTTTATTCTTCAAAAGGGTATAAATCTTGACAAAACGAGAAAAATATGATAATCTACAGTTAATCGTAGATTTTCATAAATTTGAAGTGGAGATGGTATGATGTATATTACAAGAGAGCTTGAACGCAAATTTTTAAAGCTTAACGATTTCTTTAAAGTAATCCTTGTAACCGGTGCAAGGCAGGTCGGAAAAACCACCATGTTGAAACACCTATCCGATTCAAACAGAACCTATGTTACAATGGACAACGCAATGGCAAGAGAACTGGCGCAAACCGATCCTGTGCTTTTCTTTCAAACGTATAAGCCGCCTATTCTCATTGATGAGGTGCAAAAAGCACCCGAATTGTTTGAACAAATCAAAATTATCTGTGATGAAAGTGATGAAACGGGTCTGATTTGGCTTACAGGTTCACAGCAGTACCAAATGATGAAACAAGTTCGTGAAACACTTGCCGGACGAATCGGAATATTGGAACTCTACGGTTTATCCGCAAGAGAAAAAGCAGGTCTTGTGTTCGACAATGATCTTGATTTTTCACTAGCCACCTTACAGGAAAGGCAAAAGAAGTTGCCCAAGAATGATGTAATAAAAGTTTTCAATCACATTTGGGAGGGCGGTATGCCGCAAGTCCAAGGTGTAGATGACGAGCTCAGGCAGGAGTATTTTAACTCATACATTGACACATATCTGATGCGTGATGTAACCGAGGTTGGAGGCATAACCGATACGGTTCGCTTTCGCAAATTTCTCGTTGCCTGTGCCTCCCTTGTTTCCGAACAAGTAAATTATTCGACATTGGCACAATCTGCCGATATTTCTCCGACCACGGCTAAAGAATGGCTAAAAATACTTGTAGGACTTAACATAGTTTATTTGCTTGCACCTTATTCAAACAACGAACTAAAACGACTTAGCAAAACGCCTAAGTTATACTTCTTTGATACAGGTCTTTGTGCATATCTTTCGATGTGGCTGACACCGGACACTTTGCGTAATGGAGCGGCAAGCGGTCACTATTACGAAAACTATGTGGTCATGGAACTTGTTAAAAACTATGCTTATGCCAAAAACAAAGTAAATATTACCTATTACCGAGATTCAAATGCAAAAGAAATTGATGTATTTATCGAGGAAAACAATGTGATTCACCCATTGGAAATCAAGAAGAGTGCCTTACCCGACCGTCGGGAAATCAAGAAATACAGTGTAATTGATAAAGCCTCACTAAATCGTGGTAACGGCGGCATCATCTGTATGTGCGAACAACCGATTCCGATCGACTCGGACAATTGTTTTATTCCCGGCAACCTTATATAAACGAAAAAAGCGGCTCTTTCGAGTCGCTTTTTATATTGTCGTTTCTTTTTACAGCACCGCTATCGTTTCGTTGACGATCTTTCTCATGTCGTCAAGCTTGTTTTCCGTATCGGCAACGAGTTTGAACTGATTTCTCGCTCTGATGAGATTATGCTCGGGATAATCTGTTCTGAAATATGTGTCACCATCAAGATAGTCCATCAAGAATCTCATTCCGCATTCAAGAGTCATGAGTTTTACCGAGAACGGGAGGTATTCAACCTCCGCCTTTGTCAGACATTGATAGGTTTCGCTCAAATATCCCTGCGTATAGCTTTTGAAAAGTTCAAGGTCAAGGAAAACCTTGTCAAGGTCGGTTTCGTCCTCTTTTGCGGAACTTGCTCCCGAACGCATACTGTCACCGAAATCGTAAAGCGACATTCCGGGCATAACCGTATCAAGGTCTATAACGCAGAAAGCCTCCTTTGTATTTGTATCAAACAAGACATTATTAAGCTTAGTGTCGTTATGCGTAACTCTTGTCGGTATTTTTCCGTCCTCATAAAGTCGC
Source organism: uncultured Faecalibacterium sp. (assembly GCA_964456935.1). Classification (GTDB taxonomy): domain Bacteria; phylum Bacillota; class Clostridia; order Oscillospirales; family Acutalibacteraceae; genus UBA6857. The sequence continues at coordinate 6,782 of CAYWDD010000024.1, forward strand.
ATGAGTATCTTCATGTCCTCACTGCGGTCTGTTACGAATTTGATTTCTTCAAGACAGCTGTTTCTTCTTCCTACGCTGTCTTTTTCAACGCTTTCAAGAAAGTCCGTGTACCTTTTCGGGGTGTTGTGGAAGTCGGCTATCGTTTCGTGAAGATCCTTTGCCGGGTAAGAATTGAGCCTTTTCATGAATCTTCCGAACGCAACACCGGCACTTCTGACAACTTCAAGGTCAGTTGTTTCGTTGACCGTGAATGAATTGTCCATGTACATATAAACTCGCCAAGTTGATGAGTCCTCGAGCGTCAAATAACTTTTTCCGTCAACCGTCTTAAGAAAACGCAGAGTTTCTCTTTCGGGATCTGCTCCGCTTTCTTTTATTCTCTTTCTGAGAAAGTGAGTGACGTTCGATATATTTTCCATCAGCTCCTCGGGATTTTTGAAAACATATGTGTTTATCCTTTGGACGGTGTATTTCTTATTATCATCGGTTTCGACAAGATAAGCGGTGTTTATGTGACCTGCTTTCATTCGGTCAACGCTTTTGATTGCCGCCGTTATTCCGAAACCTTTACATAGCTCTAAAATTTCATTGTTTTCCATTTTCTTTTTCCTCAACTATAAAATAAGCAAAATGTGACGGATCGTGAAAACCGAGTTCAAAAGTTGTCATCGGTGAAAAAGACCCGTAGTGCGGTATTTCGGTTAAGTCACCGCATTTGTAAAAATTGCCTCTGATTGTCCCACTTGAAACACCTTTGAAGTTTTCATACAGTGAGGCAAATATTTCATTTGAAAAGAATATCTCGTTTCCCCAGTATGCACCGTCTTTAACGGGATTTACGACAGGTTCGACTTCGGTATATTCTTTGAGATATTTTCTGTTTTGCCTTGTCTTGCCGAATTCGGAGAGATAGACTCCGTTTGCATTGGTTTCTATATTGAGATATCCCTCTTCGCCAAACGACAGGAACATTTCAAGGCAGCTGTCGTGATAGACTTTTTCGTTTGTGAGTTTGCACTGCGTTCTCGGATTTTCCTCTTTGCACATCAGCAAAACGTACACACCCTCATCTTTGACAAAGCACATCTTCGCATAGGATTCGGGTCTGTATTTTTTATCGCTTTCCCACTGAAAAAAGTCTATATCCGCCTTGGGAATTTCTTCCCAAGACGGTTTTTTGTTATATATTCCGGTTCTGTATTCTTTCATGATTTTATTTTCTTAACGTCCACATCGACGAAATATTCACCGAGCGATTCGGTGGATATCTTTACGATACCCTTGCCGCTCTTGCCCTTTGTTCTGACCCAAAAGGCTCTGTCGCCGCCTATAAGTGAGAATGTCGTAGGTCCGAGAACTTCTATCGGTCCTGTCGTTCTGACGGAAATGCCGTTTGATGCAAAGGGCATTTGATTTCCGTTTTGATCGACGGCTTTGAGTGTTATTCTGGTTACGTCGTATGTGTCTTTTTCTATAAGCTCATGACTGTCCGCTTTAACCTCAAGCTTAACGTCTGTACATGAAGTTCTCGTGACTGTCTTAACGCATTCTCCGTTTATATATCCCTCGAATTTGTAACGGTTGTATGAGCCGCCCCAATTCGAAAGATACTTTCCGAAGAGTTCAACTATGTGCTTAATACTCTTTCCGCTTGTTACAGCGCCGAGTGCTGTCAAGGGATAATACTTGGGCGATATCGTCCAACCCTTTTTTCTTGCCTCAATTAAGACAGTTTTTAAGCATGATGCTGAAAATTCGGGGATCTTATCTTCCTTGACAAGGCTGTCACCGATGAAATCGTTTATCATTACCGGTGGGTGCGGAAGGTGTTTAAAGACGGTTCTGTCCGGATATTGAGTAGATACATATTCGTCGTTTTTGTAAACTTTAACGTAGTCGCAGTTTGTGAATGCGTATATCTGACCCATTGAGCAAGCCGGATATTCGCCTATATCCATAGAACATGATATTTCGAGTACGGGAGTTTCGTCTTGCTGTGAGGCATAGACCGAACCTGCGATTTTAGGCATACGGAACATATCGGAAACACCGTGATAGCAAATTCTGTCACCGCTTCCGAAGTCCTTATGTGTGTTATAGTCAGACATACACCAGCCGACAGCACCCGAAAATCTATCCGAAGAATACATTTTATTAAGTACACGAGCGTGTCTTAACGCCTGTTCGACTCTTATCATTTCACGGTCAAAGCTCTTTGTCGGGTACATATGACCGTTATGCTCCGTTACAAGGTACGGTGCGTTTCCTGCGATAGTTGCGGGATCGAGCAACACTTTTTTGCCTCCGCTGTGAACGAAGTCATTGTATGTATAAACGTCCTCAAGAAGATGAGAGTGCGGTATCGCTCTGACTCCGCCTGTCTGTCTTGTATCATCAAGGCGGTGAGCTATCTCGTTTGCCTTGACATAAAGTTCGTCACAGTCAGGACCTTCATTGACACGAACACCCCAGAGTACAACAGAGGGATTGTTTCTGTCACGCAAAACCATGTCTTCGATATTCTTAAGGAAGTTATCTCTCCATTCGCCCTCACCGATGTACTGCCAAGACGGAATTTCGGTGAATACAAGCAAACCTATCTCGTCGCATCTTTCTATAAAGTGAACGCTGTTGGGATAGTGTGAAGTTCTGACAAAGTTTACACCAAGCTGATATTTGAGGAAGTCCGCATCTGCTTTTTGTGCCGATTCGGGCATCGCATAGCCGACATAGGGATATGCCTGATGGCGGTTAAGTCCTCTGAGTTTTATGTGCATACCGTTAAGGTAAAAGCCGTCTTTTTTGAACTCACATTCTCTGAATCCGAAACGGTAGGTCTTGACATCTTTTCCGAAAGATAAACGCAAAACGTAGAGTTTCGGGTTCTCAATTGTCCAAGGTAAGACATCTTTTACTCGCCATTTGAAGTTGATAACTTCTCCGTCAGCAGAACACTTCTGTGTACCTAAAACATTGTCACCGTCGAGAAGTTCTATTTTCACTTCACCCGAAACCTTGCGGTTGAACGTGATGTCGCAGTCGATAAGCTTTTTATCGCTTTCAACGTCTTTTGTTCTGATAAATGCGTCTGTTATGTATTCCTCGTCAACCGTTTCAAGCCATACTTCTCGGTAAATTCCGCCATAGCAAAGGTAGTCAACGACATTTCCGAACGGAGGTATGTCGTTTCTTTCGGTTGAATCCACCTTTACGGACAAGAGGTTTTCACCGTCATTGAGTTTGTCTGTTATATCAAAGCTAAAACGTGTATAGCCGCATTTGTGTTCGCCTAAACACTCATCGTTAAGCCAAACTTCGGCATAGTTTGCGACACCCTCAAAGTGCAGCAATGTGCGTTTTTGGGGTTGCTTTTTGAAAGAAAAATGCTTTCTGTATACCGAAACGAACTGATACATTTTCTCATCAAAGTCGTTGAGAGGTATTTCTTTACAGGTATGTGGAATATCTACATCAGAAAATTCACTGTCGTCATATCCCGTCATCAGTTTTTCATCTGTATATTCTTCGCAATATTTCCAGCCGAAATTAAGTGCTGTATTTTCTCTTGACATTATTTGGTTTCCTCCGTGTGCTTATTGAGTACATATACTCTTGAATCCGTGTCAACAAGCATTCTGGTATCAAAGTTGAATCCGCTTAATGTGAACGGCTGACCCGGTTTGAATCCGGCATACATCAGGCAGTCACCCGAAAGCGTATAGTTTTCTTTTTCGGTTCTGAGTTTGACGGTATTAGTCAAGAACTCATAGAACTTGCCGTCCTCCATGTCCATTTTTATCGGCATGGGAACATTTACTATTTCACCGAAAGTCTTTAAATTCAGAAGTTGTGTTCTCGTACACATATCGTATGTCATGTCCTCGTTAAGACCGACAAATTTTATGACATCGTTGCCCCAGTTGGGTTTAACTCTGTCAACAAAGTAACCCATGAGTGCCTGCGTGCCATCCTCGGAAACGATTTCCCACTTGGCTATGTCGGACTTGAAGAAGTCGCCAATGCGGTAGAATTTACCGTATTGCAGGGTGTTTCTGTACTTTTTATAAAATTCTATCTGCTTTTTAACGGCAGCTCTTTCAAAGCGGTTGAGATGAGTTACGTCAAGCTCGTAGCCGAGAAGTCCGAATGCGGCAACGTTGAAACGATGCTCTATTGATGCCGGTCGGAAGTTTGCAAATGACGGTGACGCTGCAACGTGCATGGTCATGACCGACTGCGGATAGCCGTAAGACGTTCCCGACTGAATGAAAATTCTGTCAAGTGCATCTGTGTTGTCACTCGTCCAGCACTGCGGCATATAGCAGAACATACCGAGGTCAAAACGGTTGCCGCCCGATGAACATGACTCAAAGAGAATGTCGGGGAATTTCTCTGTGAGCGTGTCGAGTATCTGATAAAGACCCATGACATAGCGATGGAATATTTCGCCTGTCTTTCTTCCGTTTCTGTGTGAGAAAACGTCGGAAAACTGACGGTTCATGTCCCACTTGATGTACTCGATGTTACCGTAACGGAACACGTCAATGAGTGTATTTGTTATGTATTCTCTGACTTCGGCTCTTGTCAGGTCGAGTACAAGCTGATTTCTGCCTTGTGACGGCTCATAGTCGTCCGATTTAAGCGCCCAATCGGGGTGTGCTCTGTAAAGGTCGGAGTCGGGTGAAACCATTTCGGGTTCTACCCAAAGACCGAACATAAGACCCATTTCGTTTATCTTCTTTGAAAGTCCGTCGATGCCGTGGGGCAGTTTTTTCATATTGACGTACCAGTCACCGAGCGAGGATTTGTCACTGTTTCTCTTGCCGAACCAACCGTCATCAAGCACGAACATTTCCGCACCGAGATCCTTACCTGCCTTAGCTATCTGGAGAATTTTCTTTTCCGTAAATCCGAAGTATGTTGCCTCCCAGTTATTGACAAGTATCGGACGGGGCTTATTCTTCCACTTGCCTCTTACGATGTTCTCCTTA
>CAYWDD010000025.1:0-11291 GCA_964456935.1 uncultured Faecalibacterium sp.
TCCTCTTGAATTTTTGTCTAAAAAGTGTTGCACTTGACTTGACAATCTGCCCCCCTCCGCCCCGCACCCCACCCGTTTCACACTACGCCCCACCCTACAACAAAAGTGTAAATCGACAGCCACGTAGTGACTGTCGATTTACACTTTTTAGGGTTATAATATAAAATAAGTATCAGTCTGTTTAGCACACTTAAAATATACCATGTATTGACTAAAATTTCCTTACTTTTTACAAAATCGCCCTAAAATTGTTGAAAAATGACCCCTTTTTCTTTGATTGTGTTATACAGCAAATTAAAATTTTCACCTATAGAAAGCAAGACTTAAAAATTAAGTATTTTATACAAATTTGAAACCGAGGCAGACCATTCTCTGATTTACCTCGGTTTATCGTTTTGCTATTATTTTTTGCTGATTCTCACTCTTGCCGTGTACTCGCCGTAGACCCAGCAACGGTTATCGTCCTTAATGTAGATCGTCGCCTTATAATATCTGATCCCCTCGGCAGCACCCGAAAGGTCTATCTTCGCAAACAGCTGTTCTTCTCCGTCGAGTGCGTTAAGTGATTCGGACGGTCCTACCAACTGCACCTTGGAAATGTTCTTATCGACAAGCGATGCCTCGTATCCCTCGCCTATGTTCAAAAACGTAACATTCGTTGAGGCGACGTCGAATTTTTTCTTTGACATCGGATATCCGTTGACAGTCACCTTTACTTCGGACACATCGTCAACTATTTTCACTTCTTCTATTTCCGCAAGAGAAAATGTAAACTTATTATTCTTGTTAGTCAGCGTGTTGAAGTCGATCGTTCCGATATTCAGGCTTTCCATTTCGTCAAGTACGCTTTGAGCCGCTGCAACCTTAACGGTTTTCGGATAGAAGTTGACTTCGAGCATATTATCGTTATAGTACTCCGGCATATTCAGATAACGAACCGAAACCGGAAGTTCGACAACTTTCGAAACAGGGATAGTTACTGTGAACTCTGAAATATCATCATCAAACGTAACATATTTAGCTTTTGAGCCGTTTTCGGTCACGGCTTTAAGCTCTGCCTCAAGTGCCGTCGTTTCCGTAAGTGAATAGTCAAGCGTGACCTCTGCAAGGATTTTCGTTATCTTGTTTATCTCCGTTGCAGGTCCGGAAACCGTAACATTGCTAAGTGATGCAATAGGGTCAAAATTCGTATACCCTTCGGGAACTGTATCGACATCGGACTTAAGCTTAACTTCAACAGGGAATGTTGCGGTCTTAGGTGCATCGTAGTATACAACGATGGACGTTTCCGAAATGTCGGTTATCTTAACATCGTTATTGCCCTTTACAGTTGCGGTAAGGTTAAGCGTTTGCTTTCCCGAATAGTCAACATATTTGCCTTTTGCGACAACTGTTATGTCTTCAGCCGACAAAGCACCGGACGAAATAAGATATCTTCTGCCCTTTACTGTGACATCGACATATGTGTCCTCATAGCCGAATATCTTATATCCCGAATCCTCGTTTTCGTCTATGGTGACTTTAACGTTTTCTATAACTCTTGTATCCTCGGGTGCGACTGTCATAGATGCCGCTCCCCATATGACTATTGCAAGCAATATCGAGAACACAAGCACAAATTTGTTATTCATAAAAAGACCGTGTAAGGTCAATTTTTCCTTTTTCATTTTTTCTTACCTCCGAAATGCTTTTTGAGGAAAGAAGTGTCCGCTTTGCTCTCCGGCATAAGATGATTCATAAGTCTTTCTCTGAGTTCACCGGGCGAAATATTTCGCTTTAGCATTCCGTGACTTGCAACGGATATTGCACCTGTTTCTTCGCTGACGACAACGACCATGGAGTCACCCTGCTCACTCATTCCGACAGCAGCTCTGTGCCTTGTGCCGAGTTCACTTGAAAGTGCGTTTTGGGTCAACGGTAAAATGCAGCCTGCTGCTATAACTCTGTTATCACCTATTATAGCTGCTCCGTCGTGAAGCGGTGCTTTCGGATAGAATATATTCTCTATCAGCTCCTCTGTTACAAGTGCGTCTATCTTACTTCCCGTGTTTATTATCTCGCCCAAAAGGGTATCTTTTTCAAAGACTATCAAAGCTCCGATCTTTTTATCACTCATGTCGGAACAGGCTTTGCATACAGCCATGATGGATTCGCTTGCCTCTTCCGTTTCGCTGAGTCCGTTGTTAAAGCCGATCTTTTTTCTGCCGACGCTTTCGAGGACGTGTCTTATCTCAGGCTGGAACAAAAGCAAAAGCACAAGTACAACATCATTAAAAATGCGGTTCATTATATAGGCACTTGCCTGCATATTCAAAAGTCTGACAACACCGTATGCTATCAAGAGAAGGACTATTCCCTTGACAAGCTGAAAAGCTCTTGTTTGTCTTATAAATTTAATTGCATTATATACAATAAAAGCGACAAGACATATATCCAGAAGGTCAAATACTGTTATAGAAGAAAACAGACTGACAACATTTTTTAAAAACTCCGAAAACACTTCCCGCATTTTTCTCACCCACCGTTATTTTCATTTGTAACAGTACCGCAGAGGGGTACATTACGACTTATAATATATCATATCATATAAATCTTTGATTTTCAATTTTATTGATTGAATTTATCAGTTTTTTTATCTCGTTTTTTCGATTAAATACGCCAATGCTCACTCTTACCGTACCTGTTTCTTCTGTACCCATATATTTATGTGCAAGATATGAACAGTGATAACCTGCTCTTACGCATATTCCGTCATCATTAAGCTTGCTTGCGACTTCTTCGCTGTGCATTCCTTTCACGTTAAAGGAAAGAGTCGCTACGGAAGTATCGTTTGAAAGCTCTGTGTAAAGCTTTGACTTATTACTATTATACAGATAATTATAAAGCTGTGAGCATAAATTCATTTCATATTCGTGAATTTTTTTGATTCCGTGCTTTTTAACGAAGTCTATGCCTGCTCCTATGCTCATTATTCCCGGAAGATTCAGCGTACCCGATTCTAGTCTGTCAGGATAAAAATCGGGTTGAGTTATTTTCATCGACTCACTCCCCGTTCCCCCGAACATCAGCGGTTCAACCGACACGTTTTCGTTAAGGATCAACGCTCCCGTACCCATAGAGGCATACAGTCCTTTATGACAAGGCAGGCACAGGGCGGTTATATTGTTTTTCCTCATGCTTATTTCGAGTATTCCGGCAGTTTGAGCGGCATCAACCACAAATTTAAGTCCGTTTATTTGGGCGAGCTTTCCGATTTCTTCTATCGGCAACACCGTACCGAAAACATTTGATGCATGGGTACAGACTATCATTGCCGTATTGCTTTTTATCAGTGAGCGAAACGAATTTACCGTCTTTTGCCTGTCTTTAGGGTACACCGTGGCAACATCGTAGGTTATTCTCCCCTCTTTTTTAAGCCTTTCGAGAACTCTTACAACGCTGTTATGCTCAAAACAAGACGTTATAACGTGCTCGCCCGCTACGGTCATTCCCCTTATTGCCGTGTTCAAAGCCTGAGTGCAATTTTGGGTAAAAATCACGTTTTCGGGTACAGGGCAATCAAAAAACTGTGCAAGCTTTCTTCTGACTTCAAACACATGATATGCCGCCCTCATCGACATATCGTGACCGCTTCTTCCGGGATTAGCACTCATTTGCATTGCGTTATTTGTCGCTAATATGACTTCTTGCGGTTTGGGGCTTGTGGTTGCGGCATTGTCGAGATAAATCATCTTTCCCTGCCCCTTTCAAGTCCGAGATTCTTTATATTTGCGTTCATGATTATTCCGTATGCTGACTGAGGATCGCCGTCTATAAACAGTGCGTAGTTGCAACCTTGTCTGCGATTCGGGTTAGTATTTTTACCGACCCGTGAGCGTATGCCGTTTCTTCTCAAGGTTTCCTGAGCAAGTTGGGCATGGGTCACAGAGCCGAATTTAATATAATAATTATTCAAAGAAAAACACCTCACAATCAATAGCTCATTATAATATATGAGCATTTTTAAAGACTGTGAGGTGTTGTATGGATTTTGGGTAAACCGCCGCCTGCGAAGCAGGCGGCGGGCGGCGTAGCGTGTACTGCCGAGCATGAAATGCGAGGCAGTGCCGATACGCCGCCCTGCTGTACAAAGTTAAAATTCAAGTCAAACTAAAAAGCTGTAAAGACTTTAATTCTGCCCTGCTGCCTGCTTGAACTGTTCTATAAACTGCTTTGCGGTTTCGGTTATCTTGTCATAATCACCGACCTTAGCTCCGGCTGTCAAAGATGAACCTGCTCCGACGGCAAAAGCACCTGCTTTTACCCAATCTTTGACATTATCGACACTTACTCCGCCCGACGGCATCATAACCGCATTCGGGAACGGCCCTTTAAAATCGCTGATGAATCTAGGTGTTGCAATATCTCCCGGGAAAACCTTAAGAACGTCTGCTCCGCTTTCCATAGCGTGAACAGCCTCGGTCGGAGTAAATATTCCCGGCATTGCGGCAATTCCGTTTCTGTTGCAACAGCGAACTATTTTTTCATCAAAATGCGGTGAAACAACAAACTGTGCTCCCGAAAGTATCGCTATTCGAGCTGTTGCCTCGTCTGTGACTGTTCCCGCACCGACGATAACGTCTGTACCTGCGTATTTTTCACGAAGATGTGCTATCAGCTTATCTGCCGCAGGAACGGTAAATGTAAGCTCAAGTATCGTTACACCGCCCTTAACACAGGCATCAGCTATTTTTTCAGCCTCCTCGTGACTTCTTGCTCTTATGACGGCTACAACGCCGACTTGATGTATTTTTGAAAGTATTTCGGTTTTATTTGCCATTTGTATTCTCCTATCTTTGAACTGCCGCACCGCAACCGTTAAGCTGTGCCTCGACCTCTTTAAGCGTTGCGGACGATGTATCACCGGGTGTGGTCATAACTAAAGCTCCGTGAACTATGCCGTAATTAAGAGCTTTTTCGGGGTCGTCAAAATTCATAAGTCCGTATATAAGTCCCGATGCAAAGCCGTCACCGCCGCCCACTCTGTCGAATATCTCAAGGTCGGGATACTCAACGGAAGTGAAAAGCTTTTTATCGCAATAGCAGACCGCTTTCCATGTGTTTACGTTTGCGCTCTTTACCTGACGTAAGGTTGATGCCATCAGTTTTACGTTCGGGTACTCTGACATGACTTTCTCACAGACTAAACCGTAATCCGAAACGTCACCGAAATCTATTCCGAGGCAATTTTCAAAGTCGAACTTTCCGCCTATGAACACATCAACGCATTCGGCTATTTCTTTGTTGATTCTGTAAACCTCGTCCTTATCTCCGACATTTTTCCAAAGTGACGGGCGAAAGTTAAAGTCATACGACACCTTGACACCGTATTCCTTGGCCTTTTTTACTGCCTGTACGGTAAGCTCTGCGGTTGACTTAGACAGTGCTGTAAAAATTCCGCCTGTGTGAAACCAACGTGTTCCGAGCTTTCCGAAGATACGATCCCAATCAACGTCACCGACCTTCATCTGTGATGCCGCCGTATAGCCTCTGTCATACATTCCGACAGAACCTCTTATGCCAAAGCCTCTTTCGGTGAAATTCAAGCCGTTGCGGACATTTCTGCCTATACCGTCAAACTCGACTTTATTTATAAACGAAGTGTCCACACCGCCCTGCATGATGAGGTCTTCCGTCAATGCTCCGACCTCATTGTCGGCTATAGCCGTTACGACCGCTGTTTTAAGCCCGAAACATTTTCTTAAAGCTCGTGCGACATTATATTCGCCACCGCCCTCGCAAACATTAAATGAACGTGCTGTTCTGATTCTTCCTTCACCGGGATCAAGCCTTAGCATAACTTCACCCAGAGATACCTCATCGAAAAGGCACTCGGATCTATCTCTTAATTCCAAATTCATATCATACCTCATCAAAGCCGAAATATCCGACTGCGTTTTTATAACAAACTCCGCTTACAAGCTCTTTTATAACGCTTTCATCATAGAATACTTCTCCGTTTTCTATCCATGAACCGAGGAGATTGCAGAAAATTCTGCGGAAATACTCGTGTCTTGCATAAGATGTAAATGAGCGTGAATCGGTTTCCATTCCGATAAATCCTCCGAGTACACCGACAGATGCGAGAGTTTTAAGCTGTCGTGTCATGCCGTCCTTGGTGTCAAGGAACCACCATGCCGGACCGTATTGCATTTTAAACGGCATAGCGGAATGTTGGAAATTTCCTATAGTTGCCGCCAAAATGAGGTCATCCTTATTATCAAGATCGAAAAGTACTGTTTTCGGAAGTTCGTCGGTCTTTTCTACGCTGTCTAGAAGTAAGTTGAGCTTTTCCGCTACATTGCCGTCCTGCATAGTATCAAAACCTGTGTCAACCCCGAGTTTTTCAAACATTCGGCTGTTGTTGTTTCTCAAAGCACCGATATGTATTTCACAGCCCCAGTCAAGTGAGCGGTACTTTTTCATAAGTGCCGTAAAGACATATGTCATATAAATTTCGGACTGCGTTTCGTTCGGTGTTTCGCCACGCATCGCCATGAGAAAGACTTCGTTTACATCGCTTTCGTCCGCCTTAAGAAACGGCACTTTTCCGAAAGAATGATCGGAAACACGGCAACCGTGCTTTGCGAAAAATTTCGCTCTTTTGTACAAGGCGGTTATGAGATCACCGACAGAATTTATCTTAGTTTCAGACACGTTTTCAAGAAGTGAAACATATTCGGCAAAGCCTTTTTGTGCTATGTTTAAAGCTTTATCGGGTCTGAAAGTCGGCAATATCTTCGCTCCCGAATAATTGTTTTCCTCGCACGATAAAAGTTCGTGATACCTAAGGTCGTTCGTCGGGTCATCTGTAGTACAGATATATTTGACATTGCTTTTTTTGATAAGCGTCTGCGGACGAAAATCACCGTTTTCTATAGTTGCGTTGGCTCTGTCGAAAATCTCATCTGCCGTTTTTTCACTAAGCGGTGTATCAATATCGAAGTATCTTTGCAACTCAAGATGCGCCCAATGATAAAGCGGATTTCCCACCGAAAGCTGTAACGCTTTTGCAAAAACTCGGAATTTTTCCTTTTCGTCACCGTTTCCCGTAACAAGATTTTCGTCAGCTCCGACAGCTCTCATTATTCTCCACTTATAGTGATCACCCGAAAGCCAAAGCTCAGCTATGCTTTTAGGTTGTTTGTTCTCGTAAATTTCCTTTGGATTTAAGTGACAGTGATAGTCGCATATCGGCTCGTTTTCGGCAAACGAATGAAATATATGCTTTGCCGTTTCGGTTTCCAAAAGAAAATCTTTATCCATAAATTTTTTCATGATCATACTCCGGAGTATGCGTTAAAGCCACCGTCAACTGCGATATTAACACCTGTAATAAAGCCGCTGTATGCCTCGTCGCAAAGGAAAAGAAGTGCGCCGTCAAGCTCTTGAGCCTCACCGAATCTTCCCATCGGTGTTGCCGCAAGTATCTTGCCTGTTCTTTCTGTCGGTGTACCGTCATCATTCCAAAGAAGAGCGGCATTCTGCTTAGTTGAGAAGAATCCCGGTGCGATAGCATTAACTCTTATGCCCACGGGAGCGAAGTGTACCGCCATCCATTCGGTGAAGTTCTTGACTGCCGCCTTAGCCGCAGAATAAGCCGGTATTCTGGTAAGAGGTCTGAATGCGTTCATTGAAGTTACCATAACGATACAAGCGTGTTCTTTCTCGGTCATATCCTTTGCAAACGCCTGTGTGGGTATAAGCGTTCCGAGGAAGTTTAAGTTAAAGACAAAGCTGATTCCGTCCGGATCAAGGTCAAAGAATGTCTTTATGCTGTCGTCTTTCTTTATAAGGTCAACTTTTTCAAGCGTATCCTTTGTCGTTGTACCTCTGGGGTTGTTGCCGCCTGCACCGTTGAGCAAAATATCGCAAGTTCCGAGAGTCGAATTGATTATCTCTCTTGCGTTTTCAACGGATTCTTTTTCAAGCACGTTGCACTTTACTGCTATAGCTGTGCCACCGTCTTTTGTGATTTCGTCTGCGGTCTGTTTTGCCGCATCTTCGTTAAGGTCGAGTACCGCTACCTTGCAGCCCTGCTTTGCCAAAGTCTTTGCAAAAGCACTGCAAAGCACTCCGCCTCCTCCTGTGATTACCGCTACTCTGCCTTTTAAATTTTCATGTATCATCATTTTCTGTCACTCCTTGTTTTTTCGGCTGCTTCCCACAGTCCGTTCAAATAACTGACTCCCAACGCTCTGTCAAAAAGACCGTAGCCGGGTCTTGCCACCTCTCCCCATATCATTCTGCCGTGATCGGGACGTATATATCCGTCGAATCCTACGTCCTGTAACGCACAAACTATAGCGTACATATCAAGAGAACCTGCATTACTCTCGTGGCTTGTTTCGTTGAACCAATGATCGTTTATGGAAACGTTTCTCAGATGTGCAAAATAAATTCTCTCGCCTATGATCGGGTCACGAATTATGTCAACCATATCGTTATCGGGACTTGAACCGAGCGAACCTGTACAAAGGGTTATTCCGTTGTATTTACTCGGTACTGCCGTGAGCAGCTTTCTCAAAGCCTCTTTGCCTGTTATTATTCTGGGCAAACCGAATATCTCCCAAGGGGGATCGTCGGGGTGGATAGCCATTTTGACGTCGCATTCCTCACAGGTCGGCATTATCTTTTCAAGGAAGTATATTAAGTTTTCCCACAAATCGTCGGCTGTGATGCCCTTGTATTTTTCAAATAAATCTTTGATTTCACCCATACGGTTCTTTTCCCAGCCGGGCATTGCATAACCGTTTGAGTTTGAGTCTATCTCTCTGAACATATCTTCGGGACTCTTGCCCTCTACCTGCTTTCCGTCATAGCAAAGACAGGTTGAGCCGTCCGGGAGCGGCATATAGAGGTCTGTTCTTGTCCAGTCGAAAACAGGCATGAAGTTATAACATATACACTTAACTCCTACCTTGGCAAGATTTTTGATACTCTCGATATAATTTTCGATGTACTTTTCTCTTGTCGGAAGTCCCAATTTTATATCTTCATGTACGTTTACGCTTTCGATACATTCCATCGTAAAGCCGGCAGCCTCTATTTCTTCTTTCATTTCCTTGACCTGTTCAAGTGTCCATGCCTCACCTGCCGGAAGATAGTGTAAGGCGGGAACTATACCCGTAACGTTCGGAATCTGTCTTATCTGTTCAAGCGAAACAGTGTCGAGATCTTTACCGAACCAGCGGAAAGTCATTTGCATATTATTGCCTCCTTTTTGTATATAAAAGTCCACTGTTATTATAAACGTAAATGCAAAAAATTGCAATGGATTGTGATAAGAAAACATAGGCTTTTGCAAAATTTAACGACTGCGAAAGACTCTCGCCCCTCGCAGTCGCTTTATGTACTGTCAAAAATTATATTTTACTGTTTTGCACCGTTGTCAAACATTTCAAGTGCCTTTACGCTTGCTGCAAAGCAACCTGCAAGACCGTCTTTGTTCATGTTGTCATAGCTATCTCTTCTTGTGTGATAGTATGATTCAAGCTTATGGTTAAGACCTGTAACACCTGTAGCTCTGAAACCTGCCTGTGCAAATGCTGCCGAGTCTGTAGCACCACCGAGAGGAGGAATCCAACCCTTAAGGCAAGGAATATCAGCTTCCTTACAAGCCTCCATAAAGAGGTCTGAAACGTCTTTATCAGCCTTTACAGTACCGTTAAGATCTCTGTAGTTTGTCATGAGATACTTCGGGTCATGAATCGTGTCGTATGAGAAGATGAATGTCGGAACATCATCAAATTCGCCCTTATGCTTTTCGCACCATGCTTTTGCACCTCTAAGACCTGCCTCTTCAGAGCCTGTGAGTACAACACCGAGTTCTGTGTTTTCAAGCTCGATGCCTTCGTCTTTGAGAGCCTTAAGAATTGCAATACCCATGTAGCAACCTGAAAGGTTATCGTTTGCGCCGTCAACTACTCTCTTCTTGTTCCACATGAAGTAAAGACCGAACCAGAACGGAGTAAAGATGATACCGACAAGGCCGAGAGTCTTTGCTGTTTCGGGTGTGATCGTTCCTGCCATCTTAAGAATAGATGCAACGATATAGTAAACAGCACCTACTGCACAGATGATAGCGTGAGCCTCAAAACCGACACCACCGAGAGCGTAGTTTACAGGCCATTCCCAAGCAGCATCGGGGTGACCGTTGAATATGATTCTGCGTTTTGTTTCGCCTTTGCACTTTTTGATAGCCGTTACGTTATGACCTGTCTTTTCGGGGAAAAGGAAGTCAACTGTTTTCTTATAAAGACCGAACTGTAAAAATGCAAGAGCTAGACCGAATACGATAAGTATTATCGAGATTACGGGTTTGAAGAAGTAAGCGGCAAGAGCCAAGAAACAGCAAGTGATCGTTATGTAGATCCAGCCGTAGAATGAGCCGGGATTCTCTTTGAACGATTCAACGTCAGCTCTTTCACAGCCGCACTCATCTTTGAGTACCTGAGCCATGTATTCACACGCTTGCTTTTCGCCTTCTGAGCCGGGATCTCTCTTTTCCATGTCTTTGCAGATATGCGTGATCTCATCGACCATGTAATCGGCATAGTGGTTCTTTTTGTTGATGATTGACTTAAAATCCATTGTTTACCTCCATCTGTTTCTCCATATGAATCGTTTCTCGGCACAAAACATTTGAATATAATATGCTTGTACCTGACAATTCATATTCAAAACCCTCATTTTTTATGCTAGTTCATTTTATACTAAAAAAACGTGTTTGTCAATTAAAAAACAGTTAAAAGTGACAAAAATCCATTAAATCCTACAAAAAAATGAGGCTGTCTATTAAAACAGCCTCATTTTTTTCGCATATAAACTTTAATCTGCTGCTTTGTTGATAAGTTCGACAAGCTTTTCCTTTTCGATGTATCCTACAGACTGTCCTATCTGTTTGCCGTCTTTAAAGAGTATTACTGTGGGGATACTCGAAACACCGTAGCTTAAAGCCAGATCCTGTGCGTCATCGACATTGAGCTTGCCGACTTTAACTTTGCCGTCGAACTCCTCTGCTATCTCTTCTATTACGGGAGCGAGCATTCTGCACGGACCGCACCAACTTGCCCAAAAGTCAACCAAAACAGGTGTTTTTGAATTTATTACTTCATTTTCAAAGTTTTCATTTGTCAAAGTGATTTCCATTTATATTACCCTCTTTTCTTTTTTGTATTAGTTTAGCACAAAAGTTGCGATTTATCAAGGTCTGTACGGAATCTTGCCCGATTTTGGTTTGCGGTGGGGGA
>CAYWDD010000026.1:0-11276 GCA_964456935.1 uncultured Faecalibacterium sp.
AAGCTTGAAGATCACTCCTTCACACCGATAAAGGTCGTTGACCCGACTTGCACAGAGGCAGGTTACACGATCTACACTTGCGAGTGCGGTTACAGTTATAAGGACAACTATACACAGGCAACAGGACATCATTACGAAAACGGTGTCTGCACAGAATGTGGTGAGTCTGAAAGCACAGGCGGAGATCACACTTCAACCTGTAAGTGTATCTGCCACAACAATAACAAGTTCGTCAAGTTCTTCTACAAGATCCTTCGTTGGTTCTGGAAGATACTTCAAATGCGTAAGACTTGTGATTGCGGTGCTGTTCACTACTAATCAAAATTGAGAGTGGCGAAAGCCAATCCTCATAGATGAAACGAGAGGACGACCCGAAAGGGTCGTCCTTTTGTGATACATATGGGAGTGTAAGCCCGCCCGCAGGGCGGGCGGAACGGCGGCAGTGTGTACCCACTCACGGCTATGCCGTGAGTGGGTACCGATGCCGTCGTTGATGGGTCGCAGAGATTACAGTTGTGCATTTCGCCAACTGACGGAACAGAATCTCGCCAATCGTCGGAAAAAATTTCCGCCAACTGACGGAAAAATTTTCAGCCAATCGTCGGAAAAGGGTTGATTGGGGGAGGAAAATGTGTATAATAAGATTATAGACATTATGCTTTTAATAAAATCACAATGCAAACGAACAGAGGGATCAAAATGAACAAATACAGAAAAAGAATAGCAGATGACATACTAAAGCGAAAACTTGAGGGCAAAGGTGCGGTTTTGATTGAAGGTCCGAAATGGTGCGGCAAAACAACCACTGCCGAACAAATCGCAGCAAGCGTTTTATATATGGACGACCCCGAAAAAAAGGAACAGAATATCGCTATGGCGCAGTTGAATCCTAAAAGACTGTTAAAAGGTGATACGCCCAGATTGATCGATGAATGGCAGTTAGCTCCAAAGCTTTGGGATACTATCAGATTTGAAGTCGATCATAGAGGAGAACTCGGACAGTTCGTACTGACAGGTTCGGCTGTTCCTGCCGATACAAAGGAAATAACTCATTCAGGTACAGGCAGATTCACATGGCTTACCATGCGACCGATGAGCTTATATGAATCCGGAGATTCCACAGGTGAAGTCAGTCTTAAGGATTTGTTTGAACAGGAAAAAGAAATAGACGGTGCTGCAAATCTTGATATTGACAGATTAGCTTTTTTAGTGTGTCGTGGCGGTTGGCCTCAATCGGTTGATATGCGTGACGAAATTGCTTTAGATCAGGCAATGGACTATTATGATGCCGTTGTTCGTTCGGACATAAACCGTGCAGACAATGTCAGCAAAAACCCGGAAAGAGTACGCAGACTTATGCGTTCGTATGCAAGAAATCAAGGAACGCAAGTTCCGAATACCGTGCTTGCACAGGATATTGCGGCTAATGATGAAAACCCGATAAGTGAAGAAACCGTAGGCTCTTATATAAACGCTCTTCGCAAGATATTTGTCATAGAAGATATGCCTGCATGGAATCCGAATTTACGTTCAAAAACGGCTATACGTTCCTCTGACACAAGATACTATATAGATCCGTCAATCGCAGTTGCGGCATTGGGCATAGGACCCAGCGACCTTATCAACGACCTGAGAACGTTTGGTTTCCTTTTTGAAACGCTCTGCATTAGAGATTTGCGTATATTTGCCGATTCATTAAACGGAAACGTTTATCACTACAGGGATAAAGACGGACAGGAATGTGATGCTGTGATTCACTTAAGAAACGGTAAATACGGACTCATCGAAATAAAACTCGGAGGAGATAAAGCGATTGAGGAGGGTGTAGAAAGCTTAAAATCAATGAAAGCAAAAATTGATACGGACAAGATGAACGCTCCCTCATTTTTAATGGTAATAACCGGTATCGGTGATTGGGCATACCGTCGCACAGACGGTGTGTATGTAGTGCCGATAGGTTGTTTGAAAAACTAACTCACAAAAAAACGCTGTCGCAATTTGCGACAGCGTTACTCTTACTCACTTTTAACTTTTTTCGGCTTGAACTTCTTGATAACATATATTCCTGCGGCTATGAATAGACCGCCTATGGCAACTTGGAAAAGGCATGACAGCGATATCGGGATTCCCGCTGTTGCACCGAACACGCCTATCGTACCCAGTGAACTTGTCAAAGCTATGACGCCGAACACCGCTCGATATACACCGTAGAGTATCAGCAATATGCCGCCCAACCAAACGTACCGCTTGACAAAGAGGGCAAATCTGTCCGCAAGTCCGCTCCCTGTCGAGTGGATTCCCAAGGTCGAGGCGGTTTCTTTTGATTCGTTGCCGCTTTCGTGTACCGTAAAGTATTCTGCTTGACTTCCGTCCGATGTCGGATTTTCATGATTTTCCGTACCGTCAGTTTCGTCTAACAGCCAGTCAACCGTTACCCCGAAAACGTCTGCGAGAGCCTTAAGTTTTGTCACTTCCGGCAGTGCATCGCCCGTTTCCCACTTGCTGACCGCCTGACGTGATACACCTATCATATCGCCCAATGCCTCTTGCGAGATGCCGCATTTCTTTCGGCAGTAGATGATTTTTTCGTTTAACTTCATTTTGCATACCCCTTTCTTTCGCCTTTATTTTAACATAGCAACGAGGTTTTGTCTATAAAGTGAGACTTGAACTTTCGCAACCGATGGTTGACAAGGGTGAAAAATCATAGGAAAGTCCGTAAAATGGTACACAAGTTGTGGTAATATAGTAACAAAGGAGGAAAAAGATATGACAGATTTTAATGTGGAAGATATCGTAAAATATAGAAATGGAAATGAACACAGCTATGGTTCGGTCTTAAGCGTAAATAAAACCGACTTGTGCGTACTCGATCTTAACAGCTATGAGCAAGTCACAGTGGCTAAGTGCGATGCGGTGTTCTTGCCTAAAATATTTCTCGATGAAGAAACATACTCAAAATTAGCACGGTATGAGATAACCTTGCAGGACGTTGTAAAAGACAATGTTCCCGAAAACATAGTCTGTCGGGACGACTTCACAATTACATTACAAGACGTGGCTTGTGTACTGAAAAAAGTTATATCCGAAAATATAGACAACGAAACTTTCTACGATGAGTGGCTTTCGTTTTTCCGTGAAATCATGCGTAATACCTATTACGAAGATCAAGACTGCACTTTCTATAATAAAAATCACGTTATGCGAAATGTGACAGAAGGGCTGAGATTTTGGTCGGAATATTCGGTTGAAATCGATTCGGAAAGCCTGCTTAATGAGATCAACACTTTTCTCGAAGATGAAAACAAGCCGCTTAAAGAACGCAGATTTCCCATTAGTGCAAAACGTGAGTTGCTGCAAACGGTTGAAAATAATCAAGATTTAAACACCTTAGCTGAAGATGAGCTGACACTGTACAGGCAGTTTGCGAAAGAGCTTTGCGAACAAGGCGACCCGGAGGGATTAGAGGCGGTCGGCTACGGCTGTTACGGTGGAAACAGAGCGTTCGAGTGCGACTGGAAAAAATCCGAGGAGTGTATGCTGAAACTTGTAGACAGTGTTGACTGTATGCCGGAACAGGCACTATACGCAAACACTTTGGGGTACATCTATTATTACGGCAGAACGACCGACGGTGTACCCGATTATGAAAAAGCGTATAAATACTTTTCCTTTGCCGCTTTCAATGGGGTGTATGAGGCAAAATATAAAATTGCCGATATGTACAAAAACGGCTACGGAGTGCCGAAAAGCATAGAAACAGCGGAAAACATAATTTACGAGCTTTACGACGAAAACTTTAAGTACATTCAAAAGGGCGAATTTAACACAAAGTTTGCCGACATTGCGTTTCGTTTGGGTAATTTGCAAAAGAATGAAACCGACATATATAAATCAAATTTAGATGCCATGCTTTACTACTACACTCAAGCAAAATTTGCGATAAAAATGCGAATGAAAGCAAATGTCAGATACGGAGATAAAAGTGTATTAGAATCAATCGAAAAAGCACTGAGCGAAACGAAAAAAATCTGCAATTACAAGCCGCAGGAAACGACAATGTGGGGATCGGTCGGATCGCTGATCTCATATCAGCTGAACGCAATCGGAAAGTTCGATGTTGAAACAAGTCAAATCAAAGACGGCAGAGTAAAGCTGACTTTTACCCCACACAAAAGATACGACCAAACCTACAGCGGCAGACTTTTCCTTACGATACCTGAACTTGATATGTGCGGACTTTATGACAGTTTTACCGTTATCGCCAATCCGTTTGAGGACGGCTGTGTCTGTTTTTCAGATGAAACAACGAATACGTTCGTTATAGATGAAGCGGATTCCGATTGCTTTTATTATGATGGCTTGCCCGTAATCGAGTTTTGTGACTGCTTGTTCGAAATCGAAAAGCCGAAAGAAAACGAAAAAGCATACCGCTTTATTTCGGTATGCTTTGAAACGGGTGGAAAACATTATGACTATATTTGTGATGACGAAAGCATAAAAATCGGTGACACGGTCAAAGTCATCGCAAAAGGTGAAGAAAAAGAAGTCACGGTAGTAAACGTGTTCTATAAAACGGAGAGAGAAACAAAGTTGCCGATTGGGGAGTATAAGAGGGTGTAACAGACAAGGCTGCGTGATTTTAGTATGCACACAAAGATTTTGCAGCTTTTAAGTCTGTTCGAAATCCAACCCGACAGCAGCAGGGCGAGAGCTTGGCACCGCCGCACACTTGCGTGTGCGGCGGTACACACGCTCTCGCCTTTACGCTCGCTGACAAGCAACCAAGACCGTCCGTCGGACAGCCTAGCTTGCCACATTGTCCGTTTTATCTCTCTATTTAATAAGCGAAGTATAGTATTCTACAACTGTTTCCGGTGAAGTTCTCATTTTTTCATTCACCCACCACAGCACAGCCTCCGCAAAGGCACTGACGTAATGGTTTATTCTGAAATCTTCCGGTACACGGCTTTGATTTTCGGGTTTAAATTCAACAAAAAGCTTTTTGAGGTAGCCCTTGAAATAGCCGAGAAAAAGGTCGCTGCTTTCGCTAGAAAGCACAGAGTTGATGTCCTTTTGCTGTTCTTTCAAATGGTAAAGTAAATGAGTCAGCTTATCCGATAAGGTGCGGTTGTCATTTGAAAAATCGTGATGTTCTTCTACATTTAACACACTTGAAAATACATGACCGAATATTTTTTCGCACATCGCGTCAAGCAAACTGTCTTTAGTTTCAAAATGTGCGTAAAACGTACTTCTGCCTATGTTAGCTTCATCAATGATATCCTGCACGGTTATATGATTGTAGTTCTTTCGCTCAAGTAAAGAGCTGAATGCATCGAAAACCGCATCTCTCGTTTTCTGTTGACGTCTGTCCATAATGACACCTCGCAGTACATTTTAATGAAAATGTTCGATAACTTACTTTTTCGGCAAACTGATTATTGTTTCGCACGAAAAGAAACAATATAATCGAACAAGATGTATTGTATTGTACAAATAATACATTATTTTACACTTTGTGTCAAGGAGCGTAACATGAAACAACATGAAAACAAGGGAATAGGTCTTGCGATACTTGCCGCCGCATTGTACGCACTCAATTCACCGTTTTCCAAGCTTTTGCTTAAATATGTACCGCCGACGTTAACGGCAGGATTTCTTTATCTCGGAGCCGGTATGGGTATGACGGTTATTGCATTGCTTAGAAAGACAAGAAAAGAAAATACAGGGGAAGAAAGACTCACAAAAGCGGAACTGCCGTATACCGTAGCTATGATATTGCTTGACATAGCTGCTCCGATATTTTTGATGATAGGACTCAATGCCACAACAGCGGCAAACGCCTCGCTTTTAAACAACTTTGAAATAGTTGCGACTGCGATAATAGCACTTGTCATTTTTAAAGAGAGAATATCACCTAGGTTATGGGTGGGGATACTGTTTGTTACCGCCTCGTGTATGATACTTTCATTTGAAGATATGTCGAGCCTGAGATTTTCATTCGGTTCATTGTTTGTGCTGTTTGCAGCGGTGTGTTGGGGCTTTGAAAATAACTGTACACGCAAGATATCTTCTAAAGACCCATTGCAGATAGTTTTACTCAAAGGTATATTTTCAGGCGGAGGTTCGATTATAATAGGCGTTATAAAGGGTGAAAAGGTGTCAGATTTTCGTATGATTCCTCTTGTTTGCCTTTTGGGATTTGTAGCATACGGACTAAGCATTTATTTTTATGTGTACGCACAGCGGCTTTTGGGTGCAGCACGAACAAGTGCGTACTATGCGATAGCACCGTTCATATCGGTCGTGATATCATTGCTGATATTTCATCAGATTCCGAGCGGTACATATTTCGTTGCGTTGCTGTTTATGGTAGTCGGAGCTTGGCTGTCGTCGCATGATAAGGGTAAAGTTAATTAAGATAACCGAGGCTGTCCGACGGACAGCCTCGGTTGTTGTGTGATTTTGCTTAAACGCTTCTAACGATTATCCGAAAAGTGTTCCGAAAAGAGAGCCTTTCGTTGCGGCATGAGCTTTTCTTAATAATTTCAAATTCTTTTGGGCTAAAGCACTGCCGTTCGCGGCGGCTTTTTCGACCCAAGGCATACCTTCATTGTACATAGTCTTTTCTATATAATAAAGACCTACTTCGTACATTGAATCAGGATAGCCAAGCTCTGCCCCTTTCATGAAATACTGAAATGCCGTATCTTTATTCTCTCCCGGCACGAGCTTTTCACGACAAAGATATCCGAGGTTATGCCATGCGGCGGCGTTGTTCCCCTTTGTTGCCGATTCGTAAAAATAGGCAAAAGCATCTTTGTATCTCTTGAAAACAAACGTCAATAACATTCCTACCCTAAAGCAGTCGTTTGAATATGTTTCGCTATTCGTGTTACTGTTGTTTTCGATTGCCTTTAGGCTACACTCCAGAGAGGCTTCGTAGTTTTTCTCAACGCCTTTTCCGTAATAGAACAGTTCGGCAAGATCGCTGTAAGGTGCAAATAATCTGTCGTTTTCCAACACCGCTCTTGCAAACCACTCATAGGCTTCTTTGAAGTCTTGCCTGACATAATGCCCCGCTTTGTACATACGTCCTAAAGCGTACATTGCATCGGCACTGTTTGCATCGGCAGCTTTTGTGAAAAGCTCAAATGCCTTTTGAGGGTCGATCGGATATCCTTTTAGACCGAACCGATAGTTATATCCCTCAATGCAAATTTCTCTCATCTCGTCTTCAGTCATTGCCGTTTACCTCCAAATTTATCCAATCAATATCAAAGTGTGTCTGTAAATTCTTTAAATGATTTGCCTAATTTCTTAGCTTGCGGTGCAAGAACTTTGGCAGTATGTATTGCCTTATCCATGTCTATGTTGTCAACAGTTGTATTGCCGATTTGACCTGCCGGCGACGGATCTTTTACAATTTCAAGCAATGCTTTGCAGTTGAAAGTCCTGCATCTTTTTTTGGCGGTAAAGATGTCTATGATAGTCCAGATTCCCATTCCGCCTGTTGTCAAAAACTTCAAAACGCCGAGAACATAGTTTTTAAGAAAGATTCTGTCTAGCGGTGTGATCGCTAACAGCATATATAAGCGTGGATCTTTAAAGTTTATGTTTTCCAATGCGTACTCATATTCTTCCGGCACAGCTGTGAGAACAGTGATCAATTCTTCTTCCGTGTATTCGCTGTTGGGAAACAGAAACTCTCTGTTTTGATTGATAAAATTAAGTATCGTATTTTGTTTCATAATATGATCTCCTTTTCATTACAATAATCTCCATGCTATCCAGTCTGCCGCTGCTGCGGTCTGCTGATTGCAAGCGGCGGAGATAGCGGTGTTCTTTTCAATTTCTTGTGTTGTTATATTGATTTGCTCAACGTTATACTTAATGCTTTCAAGCGTCCTGTTTGCTTTATGCATTTCGTTTATGAGAATTTGTTGATTTGCCTCTATACGCAATGCGGTATCTCGCAGTTCTGTCAGCCTTGTAATGATGACTTCTCTCTGGGAATCCACTTCGTATGTGTCATATATGCCGCCATGTCCTTGTACAGTGTTGCATCTGCCGGTTTTGAGATATCCGAGCAATGTCGCTGCCGCACATAAATTTCTGTATTTTTGCGGAAGAACGTTTACGGAGTAAATTTGCGCTAAAGTGCTTTTAGCCTCTTTAAGTGCAGAGAATATTTCGTTTTGCTGCTGCCTTATACTATTGATCGCCTTTACGCTGTTTGCTTTGTATACTTCAATCTGTTGCTTGCGATTGCTCAAATCCGCCTGTGATACCGAAACGATGTCAACCTTTTTTAAGTGAGACAATCCTCGTCTGTTTTTTGAAATTTTGTTCAGATTATAAAGTAGCGAAGGAACGCAAAATAACGCAACGATTACCGCAAAATAGTAGAAGTCGTCTTTACTCCCGAACTTTATCATTGTGATATCTTCTATTATGGCTATATCCTCAACGCTATACACAACGTAGGATGCTATTGCGTCTATCCCCAAAGCCAACAAAAACGCAAGTGAAAAAAGTGCTCTCTTTTTTGTGTCCTTTTTGCGATTTTTCATTTCCGTATCACGCATGGCATCTGCAAGTGCATATTCGTTAGCTTGCTGTGTATAGGCGGCATTCAAATTTCGTTTTTGTGTTTCTATTTCGGTTAGCTTTCGGTTAGCTGAATCCATAGCGTTTGTCCATATCCAAACATATTTCTCAAACTCAACAACATACTCAAGATACCGACACATATAAGCCGGATTGTTTGCATTTGACATATATACCACCTCCTTTTTATCCTATTTTATCCTACCTTATCCTACTTGTCAAGAGCTGATCGTATTTTATTGTATAATTTTTGTAAAATAATGAAAGGTGATAATATGAAACCATTGAAAGAAAAAATAAGCATAACGATTGACAGTGACATTCTTGAAAAAGCAAGGATAAAAGCCGAAGAAGATGACCGCTCGCTTTCACAGTATATAAATATAGTATTGAAGGAACATTTGAAAAAACTTGAAAATAAGGAATGATTAAAATATTAACAGACCTTGGTGAATGACCGAGGTCTGTTATTTCGTCCTCAAACTTAGAAATCTGTCGATTAACCCGTTTCGCCTCCCTGTACATTTTCCACAAAATTTTCATATTTTTTCATCAAATTTGATGAAATTATTGACATTTATATTAATGGAATGTAAAATATACGGGTAAAAACTTTTAATTGGAGGCTTCAACTATGAAGAAAAAACTGATCAGTGTCGCTTTGGCTCTCGTTATGCTCTTGGCGATGCTCCCACTCACTGCATTCGCAGAATCGACATTGCCGCTCGTTATCGTTTCCGGCTATTCATCATCGAGAATCTATGAGTTCGATGATGAGGGAAATATAACCAAAAAGCTCTGGAATATCGAGGGCGACGAGGCAGGCAGTGCTATACTTGACTATCTGCCCGAATTGGCAGCACCGACTTTCGAGTACCTTATAAACAATGACCCTGCATTGCTTGAAAAGAAACTCGGTGAGGGTGCAATGGCTGTCATGGACCATTTCATGCTTAACCCCGACGGAACGGCTAATTACAACACGGACACTTGGCCGAAAACCGCCGCAGAAAGCAATATGCAGTACATCTACGACAATATCGAAGAACAGCCCTACCTCGAGGGTGCTATCCACGAGGCAAGATACGTTCCTTACCTTGTAGAAAGACTCGGTGCGGAAAACGTCTATCAGTGCTGTGTTGACTGGAGAAAGACAGCTATCGAATGTGCGCTCACTCTCGGTCAGTACATCGTTGACGTCAAGGCTCACTCGGGTGCAAGACAGGTCAACATTTTCTGTGAAAGCCACGGCGGACAGGTTGTCGGCACATACTTAAGCCTTTGCTCTATCGTAGACAAGGGCGGTGAAGATGCCGAAAGACTCGGTGTACTCCTCGGACTCAGCGATGCCGAAATGAGAGAATACTTCAACCTCAACGATTCACATAACGTCATGATGAACTCACCCGCTGTCGGCGGCGTTCAGCTTGCTTACGACCTCATAAAGGGCGGTGACGGACTTCACTTTGACGTACCCCTTATCATTGAATTCCTTCAGTATTCAAATAACCTTACATATTCCGTTTCGGGCGGAAATGAGTATATCGCAGAAACCAACTTTGAAGAAATACTCGAAAATGTCGAGGTAGAGAAGATAGACGCATTGGTAGACGGAATCCTTCAGAACCATTGCTTACCTCTTGTACTCTCACTCGGCAGTATGTGGGACTTCATGGCTCTCGGCAAGTATGATGAGATAAAGGCATCATACCTTGATACAGAGGAAAAAGCTCTTGCATACGCTCCTATGATCGCTAAGAGTGATTACACGCACTACGTTGTTATGGAAAATCTTAACGAGAACCTCACATACGCAAGAGAGCACGGTGTAAACGTAAACATCGTTTGCGGTACGGACATCACGACTCTTACGGGCGGACAGGTCAACGGTGACGGACTTATTGATGCCGTTACAGCATCGGGTGCAAAGACTCTCGACGTCGGCTGTCGTTTCAATGACGGTTACAAGACCGACTACACAGACGATGCGGTCACTTGCACAGACCCGACACATAACCACGTTTCTCCCTCACTGAATCTTGACGGTGCTTACGGCTACTTACCCGAAAATACATGGTACGTTGAGGGTCAGTTCCATGCACAGTATTCTGTAGATAAATACGTTTGGGCATTGACCGACGCTATTCTCTTTGACGAAACAGTTACCGATATCTATTCAAGTGCCGAATATCCGCAGTTCAACGTTACCCATAACGCAAAGCTCGGTGTACACGCACAGTTTGATAATTCATTGTACGGTACGGTTACGGCAGAAGATAAGGCACTTATCGTAACGAACCTTTCGGAAAGAAGTAACGTTCAGATCACAAGCATTAAGGTTGAGGGCATGGACATTAAATTCGACTCTGCCGCAGGCAAGACCTTAAAGGTCGGTGAGAGCGTTAAGATCCCGTTCACGGGCGATATCCCCGACGTTGACGGAAAGAATGTCAAGGTAACAGTTTACTTTATGGAGGACAACTCCGTATGGGCATTGGACAGCAGAACGTTCAACTATGTGATAAGAGGCGGTCAGCCCATCGAGTTTGACGAGTCCAACCCGATAATCAACGAAAATTCGGATTCTTCCGACTGGATAAAAGACCTTACGGCAAAGTATGACAACTTCGACTTGACCGCAAAGATCAAGGCAGTCGTTTCAG
>CAYWDD010000027.1:0-11246 GCA_964456935.1 uncultured Faecalibacterium sp.
ATCTCCGACGGCTGAAACGGAAAACCGCCTATGTTCATCCAGTTATACGGTCCGTAGGTCGAGCCGACAGTGAACTTGATTATTACGAACGATGCCGCAAGTCCGAGTGCTGCGGCAACTGCAATGAACACTCTTGTTTTCATAACACGCTTAACGTCCTTTAAAAGCCAGACCATGAATATATAAACTATAAGTCCCAAGATTATGGCTATAAGTTGTTTTAAAAGTCCCGACGGATACACGCTTGCGGTGACTGTCATACCTATACCGCAAAGGAAAAACGCTATACATTCTATCTCAAAGTTCGTCTTTTTGAACATAGTTGTCATAACGAAAACATATGTCCACTCAATCGCAATGTATGCTAAAAAGCACAGAGCGACCATGGGATAGAACGTTGTTCCCTGAATTATTGTCGGTACGCTCGAAAGTGCCTGAAACACGGTCAAAAGTGCCAATATGAGGCTGACATCGACCCTGTTATACTTGTATCTTAACTTTTCGATAACGCTCATATCATCACTTCCTTATCTGTAGTCCTCTATAAACTTCATCTTGACGTTACTGAA
Source organism: uncultured Faecalibacterium sp. (assembly GCA_964456935.1). Lineage (GTDB taxonomy): Bacteria > Bacillota > Clostridia > Oscillospirales > Acutalibacteraceae > UBA6857. The sequence continues at coordinate 570 of CAYWDD010000027.1, forward strand.
AGAAACAGTGTCACCGTTATGAAGAAGAACAGGTTCAATAACTTCATTCTTTCCTATGAATGTACCGTAGGTTGAACCTGCGTCCGAGATATACCACTTATTTTGCTTTCTGACAAGCACCGCATGACTTCTCGATACACTTCTCTCTTCAAGCTTTATATCGCTGTTTCGACTTCTTCCCACTGTTATCCTACTGCCGCAAAGCAGGAATGTTTCACCGCTTTGTGAATTGACCAAAGCCACCTGTGTTTTGACGTTGCTCTTTCTTTGAACAGGCTCTTCCGCTCGTCTCTTTTCAAATCCGTAACCGCCGTCATCGGAATAGATATCTCTTATTCTTCCGTTGAATCTTTGGTCGTTTTCCGAAGATTTCGGGTGGAAGTCTATGTGTATCGAATCGAAATCGTCATAACGTTCGGTGTTCACTTCGGGCTGAACAGGTTCGTTTACCCTCTCATTCATTGTGTACGAATAAGAGGTATTTTTATTTTCATCGCTTTGTCCGTAAGTATTCTTTTTTCTGCCTCTGCGTTTCTTTCCGACCTCTATAACGGGGTCGTCCGTTATCACAAACTGAAAATTACATTCACCGAAAGTGATTATATCGGCATTCTTTATCGTTGATTCGCCTTCGATTTTGTTTCCGTTGACGAATGTTCCGAGCTTTGAGTTAGTGTCGAAAATGTACCAGCCGTCAACACGTCTGCAAATTGCGGCATGAAATCTCGACACCGTTCCGTACACCAAAGTAATATCGCAGGACTTACTTCTGCCTATAGACGTTTCCCATGTGTTCAGCGGTATTTTTTCTCCGTTTATACTGCTGACGATATAGCCGTATGTCTTGTTGACAGGGTGCCCTATCAACAATGTCAGCGTACATTTAAACAATATTATAAAAGCAAGTAACGGCAATGCATAACGGCAAAAGCCGACAACTATTTGCATGATCTCTCCTCCTTATCCGTGACAAGCTAAAATCACCTATTTTGATTTTAATACATTTCAAATAAAAAGTCAATTCAAGCTTACACAACACGTTAAATTTTCAATAATTCGGCAAATATTTTCCATTTTTCTTGAATACCGCCTCAAGCTTTGATATTATATATCGGAAAAGAGGGATATACATGGATTTCAAGGACTACAGTTTTAAAAAAACAGCGGAATATATAGTGAATTTCTTCAAGTGGATATTACTTGCATCACTGACAGGTGCTGTCGGAGGACTTATCGGTTCTGCGTTTCACATTTCAATCGAATATGTCACCGAAATACGAAGTGATAACCCGTGGGTACTGTATCTTCTGCCTATAGGCGGTGTTGTCATCGCATTTTTGTACAAGGTATGCAAAATGGAGAAAAACGGTGGAACGAACTTTGTTATAAGCTCAGTCAGAGAAAAAGAAAAAGTGCCTTTTCTAATGGCACCGCTGATATTTGTTGCGACTGTCATAACTCACCTCGGCGGCGGTTCGGCAGGTCGTGAGGGTGCGGCTTTACAGCTCGGAGGTGTTATCGGCTCACAGATAGGAAGTATATTCAAGCTAAACGAAAAGGATATGCACCTTATCATCATGTGTGGCATGAGCGGTGTGTTCTCCGCTCTTTTCGGAACACCTTTGACAGCGACCGTGTTCGCTATGGAAGTTATATCCGTCGGTATAGCTTACTACTCATCTCTTGTGCCGTCGCTGACTTCATCGCTTGTCGCTTTTGCGGTATCGAGAATGTTTAAAATCGAACCTGTTTCGTTTAAACTGTACCAAGTGGCACAACTTAACGCTAAAAACATCTTTTTAACTGTTGTTCTTGCCGCTGTTTGTGCAATTGTCAGCATAGGCTTTTGCATTGTCATGCACTTAGCTCACACATACTTACCTAAGCTCATCAAAAACGCATATCTTCGTGCATTCGTCGGAGGTGTTGTGATAATTCTTCTGACGCTTGCCGTAGGAAACACGGATTACAACGGAGCCGGAATGAACATAATAGAAAATGCGATAAACGGACAAGCCGTGCCTTATGCGTTTATTTTGAAGATAATTTTCACCGCTGTCACGATATCCTGCGGATACAAAGGCGGTGAGATAGTTCCGACTTTCTTTATCGGTGCTACTCTCGGCTGTACGGTCGGCTCTCTGCTCGGACTTCCGGCAGGATTCTCAGCGGCACTCGGACTTATCGCTTTATTCTGTTCGGTCGTCAACTGTCCTATAGCGTCTATGATTTTAAGCGTTGAGATGTTCGGCTCGGAGGGGTTCGTATTTTTCGGAGTCGTCTGTGCGGTGAGCTATGTTCTTTCGGGTTACTACAGTCTTTATTCGACACAAAAGATAATGTACTCAAAGGTCAAAGCGGAGTATATCAATATCAATGCTTGGTAAATTAGGGATTAGGCTGTAGGAAGCAGAAATTCCTATCGGCGGACTAATTTATTTCCTTTCTTTCCCCTAAAGTATTGAATAAATCCCTGTTTTATGATAAAATTAGATGTTAAAAGGCATACAATAATAGTTAATATATTCGGGAGGAAATGAAATGGCTACTATTTTTAAAGGTGCTGCAACGGCACTTATAACACCGCTTGATGAAAACGGAGTAAATTACGAACAACTCGGAAATCTCATAGATAAACAGATAGGGGGCGGAATTGACGGTCTTGTTATCTGCGGTACAACAGGTGAAGGTGCGACACTTACGCACAAGGAACACGAGGAAGTCTTAAGATTCTCGGTTGAAAGAATCAACAAAAGAGTTGCCGCTATCGCAGGTACGGGTTCAAACGATGCCGCAAGAGCCATAGAGCTTACAAAATACGCAGGCTCTATAGGATACGATGCCGCATTGGTGGTAACTCCGTATTACAACAAATGCACTCAAAACGGACTTATCAAGATGTTCACGGCAATAGCCGACAACAGCACTATACCGCTGATTTTGTATAACGTTCCGTCAAGAACGGGTGTCAATATCGAGCCTGAAACCTATGCCGCACTTGCCGACCACCCGATGATACAGGGAATCAAAGAAGCTAACGGCAACATTTCGAAGATCGCCGAAACGGCAAGACTCGTAGGCGATAAGCTTGACATTTACTCGGGAAATGACGACCAGATAGTGCCCATGCTTTCACTTGGAGCAAAGGGCGTCATCTCTGTTTTATCGAATCTTGTACCGGGAGAAACGAGCAAGATGTGTCATCTCTACTTTGACGGCAAGACAGAAGAAAGCCGCAAGATGCAGCTTGACTATCTGCCGCTCATCAATGCTTTGTTCTGCGAGGTCAATCCGATTCCCGTCAAGGCGGCTATGAGCAAGATGGGTTACTGTGAGAATTATCTGCGTTTACCCTTGACACAAATGGAACAGCCTCATGCCGAAAAGCTCTATTCGATAATGAAAGAGCATGGCTTGATATAATTTTTAGGAAGTGTGAAAAATGAAAGTAATAATTAACGGTTCAAACGGAAAAATGGGTCATGAACTCGAAAAACTCATTTTAGCCGAATCCGACAACATACAAATTGCGGCAAAAGTCGATATTACCAACGAAAGCGGATATACGAGCATTTCTCAGGTGAAAGAATATGCCGACTGCGTTATAGACTTTTCAAGCCATCTTGCGACAGGCGAAATATGCGATTGGGCAAAGAAGACAGGAACTGCGGTGATCTTTGCCGCAACAGGTCAAACAGACGAAGAAAAAGAAATGATACGGGATCTTTCAAAGTACGTTCCGGTTTTCTTCTCGGCGAATATGTCGGTCGGCGTCGCACTTTTGACGGAGCTTGCAAAGAAAGCTGCGGCAGCTATGCCCGATGCGGATATAGAGATAGTCGAGGCTCACCACAACAGAAAGCTTGACGCACCCAGCGGAACAGCGCTGATGTTGGCAGATGCGATAAAGCAAGTCAGAACTAAGGCAAAATTCGTCTTGGGCAGAAACGGTCACGCAAAGAGAGAAAAGGACGACATCGGCATAAACTCCGTAAGAATGGGAAATATCGTCGGTATGCATGAAGTTATCGTCGGAACAGATGCACAGACGATAACGATTAAACACGAGGCACACAGCAGAGCTTTATTTGCGGAAGGTGCGATAAGTGCCTGCAAGTTTTTGGTTAAACAACCTGTCGGACTTTACACTATGCAAGATATGTTATCGGACAGGTAACAGCAGTCCCAACACTGCGGAAAGGCGGTTAGAAAAATGATAAGAATAGGAATTTACGGTTACGGCAACCTCGGTAAGGGCGTTGAAAAAGCTATAATGCAGAACCCCGACACAAAGCTTGTTGCCGTATTTACAAGAAGAAAACCCGAAAGCATAAAGCTTGAAACTCCGGGAGTAAAAGTCTGTTCGGTTTTCGATATACTTCAGTACAAACACAAAATAGACGTTATGATAGTCTGCGGCGGCAGTGCAACAGATCTTCCTCAGCAGACGCCCTTACTCGCAAAGGATTTCAACGTTCTTGACAGCTTTGATACCCATGCGAATATCCCGAGGCATTTTGCAAATGTAGATTCGTATGCAAGGCAGTACGGCAACACGGCTCTTATCTCCTGCGGTTGGGATCCCGGTATGTTCTCACTTGCAAGGCTTTATTCCGAGGCTATTCTCCCCGACGGTAAGGATTATACTTTCTGGGGCAAGGGTGTAAGCCAAGGTCACTCCGACGCTATAAGACGTATACACGGTGTTATAGATGCAAGACAGTATACTATCCCCCGTCAAGAGGCTCTTGAAAAGGTAAGAACCGGTGAAAATCCGGAGCTTACGACAAGAGAAAAACATCTTCGTGAATGTTATGTTGTAGCCGCAGAAAATGCGGACAAAAAGTTCATAGAAGAAATGATAGTCAATATGCCCAACTACTTTGAGGACTACGATACGACAGTTCATTTCATCACACAAGAAGAGCTTGACCGTGATCATTCACAGCTCCCTCATGGCGGATTTGTCATAAGAAGCGGAAGTACGGGTACGGAAAACGAGCATAAGCATATAATAGAATATAGTCTTAAGCTTGACTCAAATCCCGAATTTACGGCAAACGTGCTTGTAGCTTATGCAAGAGCATTAAGCAGAATGAGCAACAGAGGTGAAGTCGGCTGCAAGACGGTGTTTGATATTCCGCCTGCTCTCCTCTCTCCCCTCTCTCCGGAGGAACTTAGAGCAAAATTACTGTAAAACTTATTGAAAGTAGGTTCATATATGCAAACGAAAGTATTAAAATTCGGTGGCAGCTCACTTGCTGACGCCAATCAATTCAGACGAGTAGCCGAGATAGTAAAAGCCGACAGCGAAAGACGTTACGTTGTCGCCTCAGCACCCGGAAAGCGTTTTCCCGATGACACCAAGGTCACTGATATGCTTTATGACTGCTATCATTTAGCGGCCGAAAAAAAGAGCATTGACGAGGCATTCGCAAGAATAGAAAACAGATACAATCAGATAATCAACGATCTTGAACTTGATTTTTCACTTCAAGATGAGTTTGACAAAATAAAGATGTCTATTCTTCACCATGCAGGTCGTGACTACATCGCAAGCAGAGGAGAATACCTCAATGCGATGATACTTGCAGCGTACCTTGAATATGATTTTGTCGATGCCGAGAACTCGATATTCTTCTTTGAAAACGGTGTATTCGATTCCGAAAAGACAAACAGCGTAACAGCTGAAATACTCTCACTTCACGAAAGAGCTGTCATTCCCGGATTCTACGGTGTAATGCCCAACGGTACGATAAAGACGTTTTCAAGAGGCGGCTCCGATATCACAGGCTCGATAGTTGCAAGAGCCGTAAACGCAAGCATTTATGAAAACTGGACAGACGTTTCGGGTATGCTCATGGCAGACCCCCGACTCATCGACTCACCGAAAACGATAGACGTTATTACATACAGGGAACTTCGTGAACTTGCTTACATGGGTGCTACCGTTCTTCATGAGGACGCTATTTTCCCCGTCAGAGAGGCTAATATTCCGATCAATATAAGAAACACGAACGAACCCACCGCTAACGGAACACTTATTGTACCCGAAATTGAGAATGACACGTCATCGACCGTCATCACCGGTATAGCGGGTAAGGTCGGATTCTCGACTATAGTTATCGAAAAAGAGCAAATGAACAAGGCTGCATTCATAACCGATGTTCTTCAGTGCCTCAAACGTCACAACGTCAACATTGAGCATATCCCCACGGGCATTGACACAATTTCGATAGTTGTTCCGACAGAGCAGATCAAGGGCAAATCCGAAGATGTTTTCGCCTCGATCAGACGTCACGTTGCACCCGATTCCATCGTTCTTCATGACGGTATCGCACTCATTGCGGTCGTCGGAAGAAAAATGGTCAAATCCACAGGTACGGCAGGCAAAGTATTCAAGGCGATAGGCTCGGCAGGAGTCAACATCAGAATGATAGACCAAGGTTCAAGCGAACTTAACATAATCGTTGCAGTAGAGGAAAAGGACTACATTCCGGCACTTAAAGCTATATATTCGGAGTTTGTAAAATAAAATAACAAATTCGAGTTCTATATTATTGGTTTGGCATGAGGACAAATAAAACACTTATCGGGTGTTTTATTTGTTCTTTTTTGTAGGGTGCTGCGTTGACCAACCCCGCCCACGAAGTGGGCGGGGCGGTGGCATTGTGTACCTGCGAGCGTGTGCCTTTAGACACTATGCGAGCAGGTGCCGATGCCGCCGCCGACTGTTGGAACCGACTGAAAGCCGCATAACGAAAAGCAAGACCGCCCGTTAAGACAGCCTTGCCTATATGATTTTATCAAATTTAAAGTTCTAATCTTTACTTATCCGAAAAGCCGTTGTTACCTAAGAAGTAATTCACTATCTTGTTGAAGAAGTTGAGGAACTTTGTAAACAGCTGCATAAAGAACGATTTTGCATTTTCCTCTTTTGCTTCTTCGTCCGTTTTCGGAATTGCTATCTTTTCATATATGATGTTAAGTCTTTCCTCTGCCGAGTTGAAAGCCTCTGCATCAACTATAGTTTGCGAAAGCAACTGCTCAACTTCCGATATTGCAGCTTTAAGCTCAGCGACATCTTCAGGCGAAACATCGGTCAAGTCAAGACTCTTTGCGGCTCTGAGCTTGGAATTTACGTTCTTTGTAAATCGTGAATTGTTAAACTGCGGGAACTCATTCGGATATGAGTAGACATCTTTAAAGCTCTTATCCCAAAGAAGTCTGACCGCAAGGTTGATTATAACGTCGCAACCGCCCGTCTTTTCATGGTCGTGATTGTAGAAGTAGAACGTGTGGTCGGGAAGAAGTCCTGTTGATGCATCAACCATGTTCTGTGGGTCAATATGGTTGTGTGTCGGGTCTGAACAAGTGCCGTAGCTGTTGCCTTGCTGTGTGTAGCCGACAGGAAGTGTTCCGTTGACTTTTGCACTTGTCGCACCGAGGGAAGTCGATGAAAGCTGGATTATGCCGTCGGCATTGACTTGATTCCATGAATCAACTATCGGATAGAGATTTTTATTGTAACCGACGATATCGAAAAATTCGACGCCGCTTTCTTTGAATTTAAGGATATTTTCGTTAGCGTTGAGCTGTGCTTGATAGAATCTGTCGGTCTGCTCTCTGATAACCGATTTTGACTCAGACATGAGATATTTTTCCCTTGCTATGGGGTACGACTCAGTCGGTATAAGACCCCAGATTGCGGTCGAATTGACAAGGTATTCGCTTATCAGCTTGTCAACGGCTATGTCGAGAGTATCGTTGAGAACTTCCTTCGGGAGTACACGAATAAGCAAATCTATAAGATAGCCGAGCCACTCGCTGTCACTTCCCAAAAGCATCGGGAACATATAGTCATATAAAGCGTCGTCATCATCTATAAGACCGTATGCGTAGATGTCACCTATGAGGTCGGATCCGTCAGCTGCGGGTACGACATAGATAACACGGTCGATATCGTCTTTAAGTTCGGGGTAGTACTCCATGACGGCATTGAAAATCGAACCGCCTTGACTTATCGGTACAACGTTTACTTTATCGTGACCTGTTTCTCTCTTTGCTGTTTCGATAAGCTCTTTGACCTGTTTTGCAAGCTTATCCATGTTATCAAGTGATGAGTAGGAGAAGAAATAGAGGTGATCTGCACCGGCTACGTCTATATAGCTGTTAAGCGGTATCGCACCCAAAGCCCAAGCTTTGTCGTGAGCGTTCATTCGAGCAATACTTGTCGTGTACTGCACAGCACGGATATCGTGGACGAAATCACCGTTATCATCGGACTTGATTCTTTCAAGAAGTGCTTCACCGAGTACATCACCGAGAGCTTCGGCAAATTGATGCTGATCGTCTTTTTGAGTTATGAGTGTCTTTGAAAGCGGCAGCAATGCCTTTTTTACAGCGTTGATCACTGTTTCCTGCGTGTCCATAAAGAACGGACCCGTTCTTACATTTCCGTCGGAGTCGAGCATGAGTTCACCGTTGTCATCGTAGCAGAGGACTTCGCTTTGGAAAAGTCCCGGAATGACGACAGACGGACTCTTTCCGCAATTTCCGCCGCAGGTTGTGTAGACTTGTGCCGATGAGAGCATTGCAAATGTCGGTAAAATCATAACAATACTCAATAGAATAGCTAATAGTTTCTTCATATGTATCCCCTTTCGTTTTTAGGCTTTGTTGCCCGGTTTTGTGTGTATAAACATTTTACACAATTAGTAACATTTTTTCAAGAGATTAGGTACAATTGATAAATAATGTGTCAAAAATATATCTGTATTTTTGATTAGGCATAAAACATTCGAATCCAATACGCCCAAAACGCAACATTTCACTTTCTCTCGAATATTTTATGCCTAAACACTTGAAAAGTGTAAAAAAGTATGATATAATCCTTAACAGTAATGATAATCATTCTTATTAAGTGGGAGGAACTGACATGAATATCACAAACGACATTTTTTACGCAGGCGTAAATGACCACAAAATCGACCTTTTTGAAGGACAGTATATCGTACCCAACGGCATGGCTTACAACTCATATGTAGTAAAAGACGAGAAGATAACCGTATTTGACACGGTTGACGTTAATTTCACTCACGAGTGGCTTGACAACTTAGCCGCCATTCTCGGTGACTCAAAGCCGGATTACCTTGTCGTTCAGCATATGGAACCCGACCATTCGGCTAATATTACAAACTTCTTGAAAGTCTACCCCGATGTAAAAATTGTCGGAAACAAAAAGACTTTCACCATGATGGAACAGTTCTTCTCAAGGAACTTTGAAGATCATCAGCTTGTTGTAGCAGACGGTGACGAGCTTTGCACAGGCAAGCACACATTCAAGTTTGTTTTTGCTCCCATGGTACACTGGCCTGAAGTTATGATGACATACGACATGACGGATAAAGTTCTTTTCTCGGCTGACGGATTCGGAAAATTCGGTGCGTTAGACGTCGAAGAGGACTGGGCGTGTGAGGCTAGAAGATACTATTTCGGAATAGTCGGAAAATACGGTGTGCAGGTGCAGAAAGTGTTGAAAAAGGCGGCCGAACTCGAAATCGAACATATCTGTCCGCTCCACGGTCCTGTTTTAAGCGATGATCTCGGTTACTATATCGGACTTTACAACACATGGTCAAACTACGAAGTCGAGTCGGAGGGCATCGTCATAGCATACACCTCGGTGTACGGCAACACAAGAAAGGCGGTCGAACTGCTTGCCGAAAAGCTTAAGAAAAAAGGCTGTCCGAAAGTTGTTGTCAACGATCTTGCAAGGTGCGACATGGCTGAGGCTGTCGAAGACGCTTTCAGGTACGGTAAGTTGGTTCTCGCAACGACAACTTACAACGCAGATATATTCCCGTTCATGAGAGAATTTATCGCAGATCTTGTTGAAAGAAACTACCAAAACCGCACGATAGGACTTATCGAAAACGGCTCATGGGCGGCACAGGCGGCAAAAGTGATGAGAAACAAGTTTGCAAACTCAAAGAACATCACGTTCACAGAAACAACGGTAAAAATAAAGTCCGCACTCAGTCCCGAAAGTGAGGAACAGCTCGAGGCTCTCGCAGACGAACTTTGTACGGAATATATGGCACAGTCAAGCGACACTGCCGACAAAAACGATCTCACCGCACTTTTCAACATCGGCTACGGACTTTACGTTGTGACGTCGAATGACGGCAAAAAGGACAACGGACTTATCGTGAACACGGTAACGCAGGTCACAAGCTCACCGAACAAAATAGCAGTCACGATAAATAAGGAAAACTACTCCCACCACATTATCAAGCAAACAGGCAAGATGAATGTCAACTGTCTTAGCGTTGACGCTCCGTTCTCGGTATTTGAAAACTTCGGTTTCAAGAGTGGCAGAGCGACAGACAAATTTGCCGACATGACCGTCCACCGCTCCGATAACGGGCTTGTGTTCTTGCCGAGATATATCAACTCGTTCATGTCGCTTAAGGTCGAGGAATATGTCGATCTCGGAACTCACGGAATGTTTATTTGTTCGGTCACCGAGGCAAGAGTGATGAATGACAGAGAAACGATGACTTATTCTTACTATCAAAAGAACGTCAAGCCTCAACCCGATACACAGGGCAAAAAAGGCTTTGTATGTAAAGTCTGCGGATATATTTACGAGGGTGACGAACTTCCCGAAGATTT
>CAYWDD010000028.1:0-2201 GCA_964456935.1 uncultured Faecalibacterium sp.
TGTCACACTGCCGGGTATGGTTAAGGCTGTTAAACCGGTGCAACCCCAGAACGCATCACTACCGATGCTTGTAACACCATTTCCGATTGTTAAGCTTGTCAAACCGGAGCAACCATAGAATGCATAATCGCCAATGCTTGTAACACCATTTCCGATTGTTAAGTTTGTTAAGCCGGTGCAACCGCTAAACGCAGAATCGCCAATGCTTGTCACACTGCCGGGTATGGTTAAGGCTGTTAAACCGGTGCAACCCCAGAACGCACAATCACCAATGCTTGTCACACTGCCGGGTATGGTTAAGGTTGTTAAACCGCTGCAACCCCGGAACGCATCGTAACCTATTTTTATTACACTGTTTCCGAGTGTTAAGTTTGTCAAACCGCTGCAACCGTAGAACGCATTGTGATCTATTACTATTACGCTGTTTCCGATTGTTACGCTTGTTAAATTGGTATAATGCTCATATTCCCCATAAAAATATCTCACACCGGAAAATGCATCATATTCAATACTTGTTACCCCGTCTTCGATTATAACAGATTTTATTGACTCGCTATAATCGTCCCAAGGGATAATCGGAAACTCAACATCACTTGGAAAATCCATCGTTCCACTGCCGCTGACAGTCAGTGTTCCCTCACTGTCTAACGTCCAAATGAGATTATCACCGCAAGTTCCTCTTGCGATAAGAGTAAGCGATTTTCCGCAAACATCACATACATTATCTTTATTTTCGTCTGTGTAATGTGGCAGAATCGGCTCGTGACCCTTGATCCATCTCTCACATTCGTTGCAATAAATGCCTGCCGTGTAGCCGCTTTTTGTACAGGTTGCGGCGGTTTCATCACTTGAAACATATGATGATTCGTTGTGAGGGCAAATTATTATGAAATTAACGTCATTATCAATTGCATAGATTTCTGCTGATGAACCCGAATAGCCATAAATTGTTAAGGTTCTTGCGTAAGGGGAGTGCACTCTGGATACAATACTTGTTACGCTTTCGGGTACCGTTATACTCGTTGATACATGACAATTCCAGAACGCATAGCTTCCGATACTTGTTACACCGTTTTCTATTATTATTGTTTTTATTTTGCTTGTATAACCTTTCCAAGGTGTATTGCTACCGGTAAAATCGTAATTCTCCATCTCTCCCTCACCGCTGATAGTCAGCGTTCCCTCACTATCCAGTGTCCAAGTGAGATTATCACCACATTCGCCACTCTCGATGACGCTTGCTGCCAGACTTACCATCGGCAGCGTACATAAAATCATCACCACCGCAACTAACAGCGATAGCGTTCGTTTGAATTTGTGTTTCATAATTTTATCCCCTTTTCAGAATTATTTTGTTAAATTCACATTATTAAGTGAATTTATTTACATTATAAGTCGTTAAAATCACATTGTCAAGTGAAATTCACCTTTTAGTGCGTTTATTTCTTCATTAAGTATACATTATCATCTAAGTAAACACTGTTAATTTAAATGAGGTGACTTAAATGCATTATGTGGATTACAAAGAAGTCGGAAAACGTATAGCCAAAAGACGTAAAGAGTTGGGATATAAACAGGCTCAGGTTACGGAAATGGCGGATTTGAGCGACAAGTATCTGTCCAATATCGAAAGAGCCACCTCTGTTTTGAGCGTTGATGTCTTGATGAAACTTTGCGATACCCTCGAAACAACACCCGATCATCTCCTTTTGGGAACGTCAACAAAAGACGATACATTCGGTCAGGACAGGTTCATCTCATCTAAATTCGATTCGCTGTCCAAAAATCAGAAAGAACTCGTCATCTCGTTTGTAGATTGGCTGTCAAAACAGAATATCAATTGATAATTCCACTTCGATTATGTACCGTGTGCATTTCGGAGTTTTTATTTTTCCTGTTCCACATACTCTGTGTACCCAAAACTCACCCCTTGCCTTTTCAACCAAGATAGTATATAATAATTCAGAATATAACCGAAACGGAATGATGTATATGTATGAAAACCCCGAATACGGCACCCTCTATATCGTGGCAACACCTATCGGAAATTCCCGTGATATGTCGCCCAGAGGTATAGAGATCCTCACAGAATGCGACATGATAGCCGCCGAGGACACCCGCCGTTCAATGATACTTTTGAACAAGCTCGGAATCAAAAACAAGCTTGTGTCAAACCATAAATTCAACGAATACGGCAAGTC
>CAYWDD010000028.1:2301-11127 GCA_964456935.1 uncultured Faecalibacterium sp.
TCGGAATCAAAAACAAGCTTGTGTCAAACCATAAATTCAACGAATACGGCAAGTCATCGTATTTCATTTCGGAACTTAAAGAGGGCAAAAGCGTTGCCGTTATCACCGATGCAGGTACACCGTGCATTTCCGATCCGGGAAACGAGCTGATAAAATCCGCAGTCGAGTGCGGTGTACGGGTAGTAGGTATCCCCGGTTGCTGTGCGGCAGTGACGGCATTGTCGATATCCGGCTTTGACCTTAGTACTTTCCTGTTTTACGGATTTTTCCCGAGAGAAAACTCCGAAAGACGCAAGCTCCTTGAAGAAATGCGAAAAGGTGTCGGAACGCTGACCTATGCTTTTTACGAGTCGCCTAAACGCATCATGAGTGCGGTCGATTTCTTCATCGAAAGCGACGCTAAGTGCAGAATGTGTCTTTGCAACGACTTGACAAAACTTCATGAAATGACTTTCAGAGGAACACCTGCCGAGGTCAAGGAACAGCTTTTGGCAAAGGGCAACTACGATAAAGGTGAGTTTGCGCTGATAGTCGAACTCGATAAAAGCTATATCTTCAATAAGACGGAGCATACGGTTTCGGCAGAGGCTATGCTTGTTGACGCACTTGTCAAAGAGCAGTGTACCGTGAAAGAGGCGATAAAGGCGGTTCTTTCCGATGAGAACAACTCATACAGCAAAAACGAATTGTACGCAGCAAGTCTTAATCTGAAAAATATGTTTGCAAGATAAGGTGAATTGTTATGAGTAACCTAAGTCACGATATATCACAGGCTCTCGACGGCTTGGTAAAGCTTGTACTGTCCGAGGCGACAGACAAAGAGAGCTATACCAAAATAATAATAAAACCCGTAGCAATAAAGGGCGAGATACGTTATCAGGCGGAACGCTTTAAGGATAAGAAAGTGTTTCATCTGAATATGACGAAAGATGAGTTCTTGCACTACTTTTCATCGGAAGTTGACACAAACTACCGTCAGGCACTTCTCGTAACGGAGAACGAAAGCCTGCATTATCATCTTAAAGGCGGTGCGTACAAAAAGAAAGTCGGCAAAAACGAAGTCAAGAAAACAGCCGACCTTTCACACAACAAAGCTAAAAAATATATCCTCGAAGAGGGTGAAAACATTCCTGCTTTGGTCGAACTCGGAGTTTTTACACCCGACTTTCACATCGTCAAGGCAAAATATGACAAGTACAAACAGATAAACCGATTCATAGAACTTGTCGATGATGAATTTTCAAAGTACGGAAAAGATGAGATAACTATTCTAGATTTCGGTTGCGGAAAATCGTATTTGACGTTTATACTATACTATTATTTTACGGTCAAGCGTGGGATAAAAGCCAAGATAATCGGCTACGACTTAAAGCGTGACGTTGTGGAAAACTGCAACCTCATAGCGGAAAAATACGGCTATGACGGACTGAAGTTTGTCGTAAGCGACGTTACAAAAGACGTGCTTTACGGTGAAAAGATAGACATGATAGTTACGCTCCATGCTTGCGATACCGCAACGGACTATGCACTTGAATATGCGATAAAGAAGAACGTAAAATACATTTTCTCCGTACCGTGCTGTCAGCATGAGATAAACAACCAAATAACAAAGGGCGGAGATTTTGATATAATGCTGCGACACGGCATAATCAAGGAAAGAATGTCGGCATTGTTGACAGACTCGATAAGAGCCGCAGTCTTAGAGGACATGGGATATACTGTCGATATGATAGAGTTTATAGATTTCGCTCATTCCCCGAAAAATATCATGATAAGAGCCAAGAAAGGCAAAAGCAAAGGAACGGACAGGATAAACGAGGCAAAACGTCTGTGCGAGAAGTATAATTTCAAGCAAACGCTGATTGAACTTGTTGCCTAAACAAGACCTACTTCCTACAGCCTACAATCTACAACCTAATTTCGTAAACTTCTTGATTTAAGCTTTTTGATATGATACTATATAATAGTCAGAATATGCAAAGAAGGTAAAGACTTGGACGAAAAAGAGAAATTTATAAAGATAGTCACCAAGCAGTATACGGAAGGTGAAACGGAAGAAATAGTTATGCACGTTGCGGCAAAGATATGCGGCTGCGATGACGATTATTCTATCACTTACCGTGACAGTGAGGGCGACCTTGAGGGTTGCGAAACCGTGCTTCACATTTCAAGAGGCAGAAGAATATCAATAACAAGAAAAGGGCCTTACAGCTCACATATTATAATTGAAAAGAACGTCAGACATCTTTCGCACCACAACACTCCGGCAGGCTCGTTTATAATGGGAATGTCCTGCAATGAGATAAGGTCGGATTTTTCAAACGGTAAGCTTTATTTCAGCTACTCAACCGACATAGAAATGGTGCCGATAGGCGAGATAGAATTTGATTTTGAGTTTTAAACTTAACAGCAGAGGGGTTTATATATGTCAAAAATAGTTTCACAGGCAAAAACACAGATCAGAAATATGATAATAGAGGCAATAGGAAAAGCCGTTGCAGACGGAAAACTTCCGCCTGAACCGATGAACGACTTTATTGTCGAAGTACCGTCGGACAGAGCTAACGGTGACTATTCCGCCAATGCCGCAATGGTCAACGCAAGAGCGTTCCGTCAAGCACCGAGAAAGATAGCGGACACGATATCGGAATACATGGACAAGTCGGAAACGTACTTTGATAAAGTCGAGGTCGCAGGACCGGGATTTATCAACTTTTATCTCGGTGACGCATACTATGCCGATGTATTGCTTGATATAAGAGAGTGTGGTGACGATTACGGAAGATCCGATTTCGGCAGAGGCAAAAAGGTAAACGTAGAGTTCGTTTCCGCAAACCCCACCGGACCTATGCACATGGGCAACGCAAGAGGCGGAGCTTTGGGCGACTGCTTGGCAGCAGTGCTTGACTATGCAGGCTATGACGTTGCAAGAGAATTTTATGTCAACGATGCAGGCAACCAGATAGATAAATTCGCACTTTCGCTTGATATAAGATATCAACAGCTTTACAAGGGCGAAGATGCTATAGAACTTCCCGAGGACAGCTATCACGGAGAGGATATTAAGGTGCGAGCAAAACAGTTCGCAGACGAATACGGTGATTCGTACCTTGAAAAGAGCGAAGAAGAAAGACGTAAAGCTTTGGTTGAATTTGCGTTGCCGAAGAACATCGACAACATGAAAAAGGCAATGGAGAAGTACAGAATAAACTATGACCTTTGGTTCAGCGAGCTTTCACTTCATAACGGCACAGAGCTTAAGGAAACCTTGGATATACTTAAAGAAAACGGCTATACATACGAAAAAGACGGAGCTTTGTGGTATAAAAACATTCAGGTTCAGACAAAAATATTAAAAGCACAGGGCAAGAGCGATGAGGACATCGAAAAGCTTGAACTTAAAGACGACGTTCTTATCAGAGCTAACGGCAATCCGACCTACTTCCTTGCCGATATAGCGTATCACAGAAACAAGTTTGCAAGAGGCTTTGACAAAGCGATAGACGTTTGGGGTGCAGACCATCACGGTCACGTTGCGAGAATGAAAGGCGCAATGGAGGCTATCGGTATCGACTCGAACAAATTCGACGTGGTACTCATGCAGCTTGTAAGACTTGTCAAGGACGGTGAGCCTGTCAAGATGAGCAAGAGAACCGGCAAGGCGATAACCTTGGTCGATCTTCTCGATGAAGTACCCATAGATGCGGTGCGATTCCTGTTCAATATGCGTGAGGCAGGTTCGACCATGGACTTTGACCTTGACCTTGCTGTCGAACAAAGCTCACAAAACCCCGTTTACTACTGTCAGTATGCTCATGCGAGAATTTGCAGCATATTGAGAAAGCTTGAAGAAAAGGGCGTTACACCCATTGACTGTACACAAGCTCAGCTCAAACTTTTAAAAGCAGACGAAGAAAGAGAGCTTATTCGTCATCTTTCTTCCCTGACAGATGTTATAATAAATGCGGCTAAGAATTACGACCCGGCAAAGGTCACACACTATGTTATAGATCTTGCAACGTGTTTCCATAAGTTCTATAACGCGTGCAGAGTCGATGTTGAGGACAAAGACCTTATGCAGGCAAGACTCTATCTTTGCGTGTGCGTTAAGGACACGATAAAGAATGTTTTGAAAATGTTAAAGATTGATGCTCCCGAAAAGATGTAAAATTTTAAAAAAGTTAATATCTAAGGGAAAATTAGTTTATATAATATGTTTATAATCTAAGACAAAGGGAGGAATGAACATGAGTTCAGCAAAAATTCTCGTCGTTGACGATGACCTTAACATTTGTGAATTGTTAAGACTTTATCTCGAAAAAGAGGGTTACACTGTCGTTATAGCAAATGACGGTGTTACAGCGGTGACGACTTTCCAAGAGGAATCACCCGATCTTGTACTTCTTGATATCATGCTGCCAAGACTTGACGGTTGGCAGGTTTGCAGAGAAATAAGAAAGTTTTCCGATAATCCGATAATTATGCTTACGGCTAAGGGTGAAGTGTTCGATAAGGTACTCGGTCTTGAGCTTGGTGCCGACGACTACGTTGTTAAGCCGTTTGACACAAAGGAGATCACCGCCAGAGTTAAGGCAGTTCTTCGCAGAGCTGCAAAGAACCCTGTCGATGAAATTAAGGAAGTACATTACGACAAACTTTCTATCAACTTGACAAACTATGAGCTTAAAGTCAACGGAAAGCAGATAGACACACCGCCGAAAGAAATGGAACTTATATTCCATCTTGCTAAGAATCCGAACAGAGTTTTCACAAGAGATCAACTTCTTGATGAAGTTTGGGGCTTTGACTACTACGGTGACTCAAGAACGGTTGACGTTCACGTTAAAAGACTTCGTGAAAAACTTGAAGGCGTGTCCGACAAATGGGAACTTCGCACAGTTTGGGGCGTAGGCTATAAGTTTGAAACCAAGGATTGATATTAAGGGTGGCACTGTTACCTTAGCCCAGCTGTGACGTTTTGCGTCACAGCTTTGTGTTAATCCGAACAAAACAGAGGATATAATATGAAAAAACGATTTAAAATTAAAAAGAATCCGTTTTTGAAATTTTATGTAGTCAGCGGACTTGTTATAATGATTGCGTTCATTATTTTCGGAATCATGGCTCTTGTCATGATAACGATGCACTGGTGGAACGAAAAGGTCGAAATGCTCGACATCAACTGCCAAAGCATAGCCTCCGACTATATAAATGCGGTATATAGAAGCGGCAATGACTTAAGCACGTTGATACTCGGTAACGACATTCACACTATATCCGAGGCTACAGAGGCGGACTACTTTATATGCGACACCAAAGGCAGTGTTATAGTATGCAGGGATTTCCTCGAAACCAACGGCAGAGTGTGTAAAAAACACGCAGCGATAAAGGTCAGCAGTGACCTTGTCGAGATGGCAAAGGATGAAAGCTTTTCCACATTCAGAAGTATTGACGACAATAACCGTGACAGCTTTGTTGTGGCAATGCCCGTTGTCTACAATAATGTTGTCGTGGGCGAAGTGTTTGCCGTTGTCGATGCTATTCAGGGATTGCTGCCGTATGTCGGCTCAATGTGTAAAATGATACTTTATTCATTGATAGTCGCACTGTTTGTTGCGTATATAATGATATACCTTTATTCACGCAAGATAACCGGACCTATTTCCGGAATGATCGAGGCTACCGCACGATATGCAAAGGGCGACTTCTCCTATCACGTTGAAGAAACGGGACTCAGCGGTGAAATGGCAAACATGGCGCAAGCTATGAACAAGATGGTTGACGAGCTTGCAATAGACGATAAAGCTAAAAAGAGCTTTGTGGCAAATGTTTCCCACGAGCTGAAAACCCCGATGACAACTATAGGAGGCTTTGTTGACGGAATACTTGACGGTACTATTCCGAGAGAAAAAGAGGACGAGTATCTTCGCACCGTTTCAAATGAGGTCAAAAGACTTTCAAGACTTGTCGTGGCAATGCTCAACCTGTCAAAGATAGAGTCGGGAGAGATAAGCATTAAACCGACTAAATATAATGTATCGTCACAGATAATAGAAGTCTTGCTTTCAATGGAACAAAGGCTGAACGAAAAGAACATAAACGTCAGCGGACTTGAAGAAATGAGCGAGATCAAGATATACGCAGACAGAGATCTTCTTCATCAGGTCATTTACAATCTTCTTGACAATGCCGTTAAGTTCACACCCGACGGCGGTGAGATATCATTTTACGGCAAGCATGAGAACGATGCGACAACTATAGCTATAAGAAACAGCGGTCAAGGTATATCCGACGGTGAAATATCGAGAATATTCGAACGTTTCTACAAGGTCGATCAGTCAAGAAGCTTTGACGTAAAGGGCGTCGGACTCGGACTTTATATCGTAAAAACGATAGTCAATATGCATGACGGAACGATAAAAGCCGAAAGCAAAGAAGGCGAGTATACGGAGTTTAGATTTACGATTCCCGATTACAAGTAAGAAAAATTTTATAATTTAGCGTGTTAAGTCATAAAAAGCAAAGATTTTAACAAACGAATGACAAAATCAATTAAAATCGCTGCTTTAATGTTTAAAAAAACTTAATCCGAGTGATTTAGAAACATGAAAAAAACGATTTATCATATTGCACAGCGAAGAAAGAAAGGAACAATGAATCATGGACGAATTTAAGAACGAAAATCCTTATAGCTCCGACAACGAGAATGAACCCGTAAAGGACGAATATTCTCAGTACGCAGAGAGCGACAGGGAAGAAAACGAACCGACTTTTGAAAACAGCACTTCAAACGACAGCGAGATGAACCATGAGCCGGAATACACAAACGGCTACGATTATTCAAATCAGCAGTCGGAACACACAAACCCGAATCAGAACAACAACGGTTGCACATATCACAGCGGTCCTCACACAAACCCAAACAGCAACCCCTACACGCAGAACAACTATAATAATTACAGCGGTTCTTACAATGCAAATCAAAGCTCACCGTACAACAGCTATAATAACGCAGCACCTCAGCCGCCCAAAAAGAGCAGCGGCAAAGGCAAGAAAGTTCTTGCGGTATTGCTTGCGTTCTTTGTAGTTATCGCCTCGATAGGAATCGGAACAGCCATCGGCAGACACAGCGGTAATACTCCCGACGTTTCAAACGGTGAAGAAAAGCCGACTGCCGACAGTGCCGAGGTCGTACTCGACACAACGAATAAGAGCAGCGATTCGAACAATCTCGATGCAGTTAAAAAGGCAAGGGACAGCGTTGTCGGTATAGTGGTATACGACTCGACAGGCGAGCTTGCAGGTGAAGGCTCGGGTGTTGTCATGGGTACAAACGACAAGGGTACTTTGACGTACATTATCACTTGCGCCCACGTTATTTCTGACAGCAGTATCAAGTCATGCGGTATTCTCTTAGAGGACGGCACTATTTACGATGCAGCTATCGTCGGCTACGATGAGAGAACCGACATAGGTGTATTGAGCATAAAGGAAACAGGACTTCCGGCGGCAACATTCGGTGACTCAACAACACTCGAAGTTACAGAGGACGTCTATGCTATCGGTAATCCGGGCGGTTCGGAATACTACGGCTCGGTTACAAACGGTATCGTTTCCGCACTCGACCGTTCGCTTACCTCAAAATATACAATGCAGGTAATCCAGCATACAGCGGCTATCAGCCCCGGTAACTCAGGCGGCGCACTTGTTAACTCGGCAGGTCAGGTCATAGGTATCAACTCATCTAAGATTGCAGCTACCGACTATGAGGGCATCGGTTTCGCAGTTCCTATCTCAATAGCAAAGCCGATAGTTGACGCACTTATTAAGTACAACTACGTTCCCAACAGACCCAAGCTCGGCATATCCTATGCTGCGGTTACGAATTACCAGGCGTACAGCATGGTCGTTCAAATCAAGGGATTACCGAAAGGCTCTGTCATCATCGCATCAATTTCGGACGACAGCTCTCTTGCAGGTACTGACGTTCAAGTCGGCGACATGATAACATCTGTCAACGGCAAGGATCTTGATTCTTCCGACGTACTTCTTGACGTTATCGACAATGCAAAGGTCGGTGACGAAATCAAGCTCGGTATTTGCAGAATAAATTCAAGAACCTACGAGGTCACAACATTTGATGTTACGGTCAAACTCGTTGAGGACAAAGGCTCGACAACGACCGATGAAGAAGAAACGACCACAAGCAGCAACATGAATCCGTTCAGCGGTTCGGGTTCACAAAGCAGTGACGAATGGGAAGACTTCTTCAGACAGTTCTTCGGACAGTAATTTGCACAAATATAAAGAGGCTGTAGCAAATCGCTTTGCGGTTGCTACAGCCTCGCTTTTGTATCTTAATCCCGAAAATCGAAAAGTTTTGCGGGTGAGATTTCTAAAGCTTGGCATACAGCGAAAACTACATCTGGTGTCACAAAAAACAACCTGCCACAAAAACACACGGCTAGATGTACACAAGGCAAGTATAAAAGGTAGAAAAAGAAAGAAAAGGTGTTGACAAAAGCGGACAGAGATGATAAAATTACGACACTGATTCCGAGGTACACAGAGTTACTGCGTAACCGAACGAACAGTGACAGCCGAACACAGTCGAAAGAGGCGAGTAAAAAAGAATAAGGTTCAGGGAACTCGGGAGAGATTTCCAAGCCGAAAAACTTTTTTAAAAAAGTTTCAAAAAACTCTTGACAAAGAGTAAGAACTGTGGTAAACTAGTCAAGCTGTCTTGAGGGAAAGCAAACGCAATGACTGAAAGACACATATCGAACCTTGAAAATTAAACAACGAGATAAGAAAAGGAACCCGAGA
>CAYWDD010000029.1:0-10867 GCA_964456935.1 uncultured Faecalibacterium sp.
TCTTGATGCCATGATGCCCGGAATACCGCAGCCTGTACCGATAAGCATGGGAATGAACGATTTACCGGAAAGTCCGAACTTACGGAATACACGGTCAAGGACGAACGCAATACGAGCCATATAGCCGCAAGCCTCAAGGAATGCAAGCAGTAAGAATAATACGAACATCTGAGGGACAAAGCCGAGAACTGCACCTACACCTGCAACTATACCGTCGTTTATAAGACCCGAAAGCCAGTCTGCCGCACCGACTTTTTCAAGACCTGCACCTACAAGAACCGGAATACCGGGTATCCAAAGTCCGAAATCGGCAGGGTCGGGAGCGTCAAAACCACTCTCTTCAAAATATGCAACAGCCTGTGTGAATGTTACGGGAACGGTTGAATCTTCTTCCGCACTGTCGGGAATCTCCGAATAGTAAACGGTCATATCACTGACAGCGAGAGTTTCTTCGTCCTCAACTTCGACTGTGCCTGTCTGAGCTTGTGAGGAGAAACTCTTTATTTCTTCAAGTGCTGCATCTGAATCAAAATCTTCTGCCTCGGGGTCAACCTCAACGAATCCGTTCAAAGCGAGAAGTGAGTTTGTGTATTCGTCATTAACTTCATTGTACTGTGAAGTTCCTACTCCGAACAAACGCCAGCCGTCACCGAAAACACCGTCATTTGTCCAGTCTGTAGCAGCCGAACCGACTGTTACCATGGATATGTAGTAAACAAGGAACATTATTACTGCGAAAATCGGAAGTCCGAGCCAGCGGTTGGTAACTACCTTGTCTATCTTGTCGGAAGTTGAAAGCTGACCTGCCGACTTTTTCTTGTAACAAGCTTTGATAATAGATGCGATATAGATATATCTTTCATTTGTAATGATAGATTCCGAATCGTCGTCCATTTCTTCTTCGGCTTGCTTTATGTCCTCTTCGATATGATCGAGGGTTTCTTTGTCTATCTTAAGACTTTCGAGTACCTTGTCGTCACGCTCGAATATCTTAACTGCGTACCAACGCTGCTGTTCTTCGGGAAGTCCGTGTACAGCTGCCTCTTCAATGTGAGCTATAGCGTGTTCTACGCAGCCGGAGAAACTGTGCTGAGGAACGGTTTTCGCTCCCTTCGCGGCATTGATAGCGGCTTCTGCCGCCTCCATTATGCCTGTGCCTTTAAGTGCCGATATTTCGACAATTTCACAACCGAGCTGACGTGAAAGCTCCTGAGTGTTTATCTTGTCACCGTTCTTCTTAACAACGTCCATCATGTTGATAGCGACAACAACGGGAATGCCGAGTTCGACAAGCTGTGTTGTAAGATAAAGGTTTCTTTCAAGATTAGTGCCGTCGATGATATTCAAGATAGCATCGGGACGTTCACCTATGAGATAGTTTCTGGCAACGACTTCTTCCAATGTGTACGGTGAAAGCGAATAGATGCCGGGAAGGTCTGTGATGATTACACCGTCGTGTTTTTTGAGCTTTCCTTCCTTCTTTTCAACAGTAACACCGGGCCAGTTACCTACAAATTGATTTGATCCCGTAAGTGCGTTGAACAATGTCGTTTTACCGCAGTTCGGGTTGCCCGCAAGAGCAATTCTTATATCCATATGTATCCTCTCTTTCTTAAGTTAGCATTGGCTAACTGTTGGATTTAGTTTAAGGGGAGCCGTGTCCCCCGTTTAATTACTCAACTTCGATCATTTCCGCATCGGCTTTTCTGAGTGAAAGCTCATATCCACGGACGGTTATTTCGATGGGATCACCGAGCGGTGCAACTTTGCGTACACTGACGTCGATGCCTTTTGTTAAACCCATATCCATAATACGACGTTTAACAGCACCCTCACCGTGAAGCTTAACGACCTTTGCGGTTTCACCGATCTTAACATCTCTAAGCGTTCTCATGCTTATATCCTCCTATTTAAATTGTTATATTATATGCATCATACCATGATTTTGCGAGCCATTTCCTCACTTATAGCGACTCGTGACTCTTTAACATTGACTATGACATTTCCACCGAGCGTGTTGATTATCATGACATTTCCGCCGACTACGAAACCCAGATTTTCAAGATGCTTTTTGACCTCCGGATTACCGCCGACTTTCTTTATCGTGTTTTCCTCACCGACATTTGCAAGACACAACGGCATCATAATAAATCCCTCACTTTACAATAAGTTAGCACACGCTAACTTCAAACTTTTAAATTTGTTAGCCAAAGCTAATTAGCCTTTGCTAACTATGACTATAATATACCGATAAAGCGGATATGTCAATAGGGTTTTTGAAAAAATTTACAGAAAAATCTAAATTCGGCAGTATTTACAAATAGTTAGCTTTCGCTAACTGAAAACTTTGGGTATTCTAGATATCAGAGTTCTGCTAACTGCGTTCGCAAGTGCGAAATTATTGTGCTGATTTTTGGGTTTCTGCATAGGGGAAATTACCCCTCTGTCAAAAGTCGCAAGCGACTTTTGACATCTTTTCCTCCGGAAACCGGAACCCTTTTGTCAGCCTACGGCTGACACTTCCCCTAATAGGGGAATTTCCTTTCAGGGGCGACAAGAAGTGATAAGTGCTGAGTTGTGAGATTCAGACTGTCAAAAAGTCCCTTTTGCCTGTAAGACAAAAGGGACTTTTTTTATGGCGGAGAGCAAGGGATTCGAACCCTCGAAGCCGTGTTTGCGACTTACACGATTTCCAATCGTGCTCCTTCGGCCAGCTCGGACAACTCTCCGTATAACTTGGACATTATACCTAATTGGTAAAGAAAAATCAAGAGTTTCGGCAAAAATTCTTGACAAAATTGCTCCTTTGTGATAATCTCTATTAGATAGAAAAACAAATCTGTGACGGAGAAGGTTTCTTCATCACTTTTTACCAGAGATTGCGGGTCGTTTTATCGGCTGAAAGCCTGCATTTTAAAGCGAAGAAACTACCACTCCCGAGAGCGGTTGAAAGCGTTCCTTTTCGGAATGTGTAAGACCGACGTTTGCTGCGTTAAAGCATATCGAGTGCGGCATTGCCGAATTTGGGTGGAACCGTGGAGTTAAAGCTTCATCCCTTAATTAGGGGTGGGCTTTTATTTTTTGTACGCAAATTTACTACAGGAAAGAAAATTCTTCCCATATGCAGACCTCGGTGTACCGCAAAACAAATAAATTATATCAAAGGAGCAGATATTATGATAAAAGTTAAACTTCGTGACGACATTCGTGAATTTGAAAACGGTGTAAGCGTAATGGACGTCGCAAAAAGCATCGGTGCAGGACTTTACAAAGCCGCTTGCCTTGCAAAGGTAAACGGAGAGGTTTGTGACTTGAGAACGGTTCTCAAATCGGACTGTGAAGTCGAAATACTCACTTTCGACGATGAGGACGGTAAGCGTGCTTTCAGACACACGGCATCGCATATCCTTGCACAGGCAGTCAAAAGACTTTACCCCAACGCAAAGCTTGCGATAGGTCCGTCTATTGACAACGGCTTCTACTACGACTTTGACGTAGATGCACCGTTCACACCGGAAGATCTCGAAAAAATCGAAAAAGAAATGAAGAAGATCGTCAAAGAGGGATTGGTACTCGAACACTTCGAGATGGCACCCCAAGACGCAATAAAATATTACGAGGATCTCGGTGAGATATACAAGGTCGAACTTGTCAAGGAACACGCTGATAAGGGCGAGAACATCAGTTTCTATAAGCAGGGCGATTTTACGGAGCTTTGTGCAGGTCCGCACATTCCCGACACAAGTAGGATCAAGGCTTTCAAGCTTACTTCGTGTACAGGTGCATACTGGAGAGGCAGCGAGAAGAACAAGATGCTCCAGCGTATCTACGGTACGGCATTTACAAAGCAGGCTGATCTCGATGCATATCTTGAGGCTATCGAGGAGGCAAAAAAGCGTGACCACAGAAAGCTCGGCAAGGAACTCGGCTTGTTCGCTATGCTTGACGAGGGTCCGGGATTCCCGTTCTTCCTGCCCAACGGCATGACACTTCGCAACACCCTTATCGACTACTGGCGAGAGGTACACAAGAAGTATAACTATGTTGAAATTTCAACTCCCATGATGCTCAACCGTGCTTTGTGGGAAAGAAGCGGTCACTGGGATCACTATAAAGAGAATATGTACACCACAGTCATTGATGACACCGACTTTGCAATAAAGCCGATGAACTGTCCGGGCGGTATGCTTGTATATAAACTTCAGCCGCACTCATACCGTGACCTTCCTCTTCGTTGCGGTGAACTCGGTCTTGTTCACCGTCATGAGCTTTCAGGCGCATTGCACGGCTTATTCCGTGTTCGTTGCTTTACACAGGACGATGCACACATCTTCATGACATGGGATCAGATGAAAGACGAAATCAAGAACGTTGTCAAACTTTTCGATGAAGTTTACTCGGTATTCGGACTGACATATGAAATAGAAGTTTCGACCATGCCCGAAGACCACATGGGCGATATAAAGGATTGGGATTTTGCTACCGAAACGCTTAAGACAGCTGTTGAAGAAATGGGTAAGACCTATGTTATCAACGAGGGCGACGGTGCATTCTACGGTCCTAAGCTTGACTTCCACCTTTCCGACTCACTCGGAAGAACATGGCAGTGCGGTACTATCCAGCTTGATATGCAACTTCCCGAAAGATTTGAGCTTGAATACACAGGTCCGGACGGAGAAAAGCACAGACCTGTTATGATACACAGAGTTGTTCTCGGTTCTATCGAGAGATTCATCGGTGTTATCACAGAGCATTTCGCAGGCGCATTCCCGCTTTGGCTTGCACCCAGACAGGTTATCGTTCTCCCGATAGCCGACAGACATTTCGAGGCAGCGGATTCAGTCAGAGAAAAGCTTGCGGCAATAGGTGTAAGAGCAGAGGTTGATTCAAGAAGTGAAAAGCTCGGCTACAAACTTCGTGAGGCACAGCTTCAAAAGATCCCGTATATGCTTGTTGTAGGCGACAAAGAGGCAGCCGACGGCACAGTTTCGGTTCGTAAGAGAGGCGAGGGTGATATCGGTTCAATGAGTGTTGAGGACTTCATAGCACTTGCCAAGGCTGATATCGACAGCAAGAAGATTTGGTGAGAATATAAGATAGATATAGCGTAGTAGGGTCATTTGAGGTGGAAGATTTCGTGGCATCCACACGCCGATGGTAACGACAGGAAAAATCCGAGAGATGCAGGGGTACGCCACGCCTGCCAAATGACCGTGATCCGAAAGTCGCTTGATACTCTCAGGCGGCTTTCTTTGATTATAAGAACATTCGAGGGATAGGCATGAAAAATATCGAGAATCAGAAAAAAGCCGGCTTAGGCAACGGCTGTACCTTATATAAAAAATGCGGTGGTTGTCAGCTCCAGAACATGACATACGATGAACAGCTCAGTTTCAAGCAGGCAAAAGTTATCAAGCTGTTGGGGAAATACTGCCATGTTGAAGAAATAATCGGAATGGAAAACCCGACTCATTACCGCAACAAGGTACAAGCGGCATTCGGTGTCACGAGAGGCGGCAAGATAGTATCGGGTGTGTATCAAGCGGCAAGCCACAGAATAGTTTGCGTGGACAATTGCCGTCTTGAGGACAGAAAAGCAGACAAAATAATAGTGACTATAAGAAAAATGTTGCCCGATTTCAAGATAATTCCCTACAATGAAGACACGGGGAAAGGCTTTTTACGACACGTTTTGGTAAAACGCAGTTTTGCTACAGGCGAAATAATGGTCGTATTAGTCACGTCATCACCGATATTTAAAAGTCGTGACAGGTTCGTTTCCGAGCTGTTGACTCTCCACCCCGAAATCACCACGGTCGTACAAAATATAAATCCGTCAAGGACGAGTATGGTTCTCGGTGAGAATGAAAAGGTGCTTTTCGGCAACGGATATATCACCGACATTCTCTGCGGCTGTAAGTTCAGAATATCGGCAAAGTCGTTTTATCAAATCAATCCTGTTCAGACCGAGAAACTCTATAATACCGCTATCGAGTACGCCGAACTCAGCGGTAAGGAAACGGTGATCGACGCATATTGCGGCACGGGTACAATAGGAATAGTCGCCTCCAAAAAGGCAGGAAATGTCGTAGGAGTTGAGCTTAACCGAGATGCGGTACACGATGCGATAGTAAACGCAAGGCTCAACAAAGCGGAAAATGTGTACTTCCACTGTGCCGATGCAGGCAAATTCATGGTTGACGTAGCAAAATCCGGTGACAAAGCGGACGTAGTGATAATGGATCCGCCGAGAGCGGGAAGTGACGTGAAATTCCTGTCAAGCGTAGTCACGCTCTCACCTAAAAAGATAGTCTACATTTCATGCAATCCCGAAACGCAGGCAAGAGATTTAGCGTACCTTGTAAAGCACGGATATGTGTGCAAGAAAATTCAACCGGTGGATATGTTCCCGCATACGGGGCATGTCGAGACGGTAGTTCAGTTGGTTAGAAAAGATAAATAACCAAAGCCGAAAGCAGGAACGTATAAGCACAAAATATTTGGTGTTAAAGATAAGATTTGTTCGTAGAAATGCAAAATTGGGCATTGGAGCAATTATTTGAAAGTATGTCGTGTAAATTGACATATTCATTACAACACAGGTAGTGGACTATGTAAAGGCGGTTGCCTTGTTACCGGAAAGCAATGCATATTTTATGAACTTAAAAACAACTCGTTAATTAGTTGCACTTTTACTGTGCGTAAGAAGATGTTTACGACATACACATTTGTGTGAGAATTTAATGAAAGGAAATAATAAATATGAGAACTGAGAAATCAATAGTATTAAGCGTTTCAGTCGGAAAAGGCTGTTATCGTCATATTCAGGTATCTGCGAATGAAACATTGGAAGGACTTGCTGATACCATTTTATGGGTATTCGGTTTTTATAACGATCATGCTCATGCTTTTTTCATGGACAACAAAGTATGGAGCATGGCAGATTGTTTCTATATGGCAGAGGTAGACATAGATGAAGAATATCGTCATACCTGTGATTATAAGCTTTATCAGCTGAAACTTCAGAAAGATGATAAGTTTCAATTTGTCTTTGATTTTGGCGATGAGTGGAGATTTCAATGCAAGGTGCTGCGTACTATCGATGAAGATACAGCTGCGGCAACGATTGTCAGAATGGTTGGTGAGCCTCCTGAGCAATATCCAAACTATGAAGAGCTATGATATGAGAAGAAATGACAGAGAGATCACAAATGAAATTGCGATAGAAAAGTTCATCGCAACACAGCAAATATTAAGGATTGCGTTTTATGATGACGGTGATATTTACATCGTTCCCGTGAACTACGGGTACATAAACGCTGATAAATATTCATTCTATTTTCACGGAGCAAAAGCAGGGAGAAAATATGAACTTGCAAAGAAAAGCCCAAAGGTAGGATTTGAAATAGACGGAAATTATACATTGCTTGAAAGTAAAACAGCTTGTGACTTTTCCGCCGCTTTTCAAAGCGTAATCGGAACGGGCAGTCTTTCCTTGGTAGAGGATACTGCCGAAAGAAGAGTCGGTCTTAATGCCGTTATGAAACAAGCGACCTCTAAGGCAGAATGGGAATACAGCGATAAAATGTTGGACAGCGTCGCAGTTTTTAAGTTGACTGTTGATAGGCATAAAACATTCGAACACAATACGCCCAAAACGCAACATTTCACGCACCCTCGAACATTTTTTGCCTTGAAATACGACAGTATTCCTGCGGCAAAGAAATGCCCGATTGCACGCAAACTGTTGTGTTTTGGGTGCGAAGCAGTTTTTTAAGGATAGATTTTTGTCAAGACAAGAAAGAAACCGCAAGCAATGCTGACGCATTGCGAGGATTTCTGACGCAGTATTGGCGAAAATATACCTTAAAAAACCGTATTGTGTTCGAATGTTTTATGCCTAAGCTGTCGTGTAAAGCAAAATTAATTTACCGATAAACGGAGAACCACCATGAAAATCTACGACATTTCTCAAGAAGTTTTCAGTTGTGAGGTGTACCCCGACGACCCTGCACCTCAAAAGCAACTGCTTAAATCAACAGAAAAAGGCGACGAGTACAACTTAACGGCATTCAGTATGTGCGCACATAACGGCACACATATAGACGCACCGTTTCACTTTCTCAAAGACGGAAAAACCGTAGACGAGATGGGCTTGGATTCGTTTGTCGGATTGGCATATGTGACGGAACATCACGGAATTGTCAGCGGTGACGATGCCGTGAAAATAATGGAAAAAGCGAAAGCCGAGAACCCGAAAGCGGCAAAACGAATCCTGATAAAAGGCGATGTCGAAGTGTCGCTCGATGCCGCAAAAGTGTTTGCATCGTCGAATATCTTGCTTTTAGGTAACGAACCTCAAACGGTAGGGTCGGAAAACGCTCCTATGGAAGTGCATCTTGCGTTGCTTGGTGCTAATGTCGTTTTGCTTGAGGGAGTACGTTTGTCGGAGGTTTCGCAGGGAGTGTATTTCCTCAATGCCGCTCCGCTTAATTTGGCAGGTGCAGATGGCTCACCGTGCAGAGCGATATTGATAGAAGTTGACGTTAAGTTGCGTTCTTAAATCAGGACAGCTTTTGCCACCTAAACATTGCCTTAATTTTAACACTGCAAGCTAATCTGAGCTTATTTACATTTTTTTATTTTAAGATAGGAGAAACACTTATGAAAATTATAGAATACGATCCGAAATACAAGGACGATTTTATCCGTTTGAATACCGAATGGCTGACAAAACTCTATTACATAGAATCATTTGACCAATATTCAATGGATCATGTTGAAGACCTTATCGAAAAAGGTGCAATGGTATATTTCGCAATTGAGGATGATAAGGTGCTTGCAACCTGTATGATAGAACCGCTTGGTGGTGATGTATGGGAAATATGCAAACTTGCCGCCGCAGGACAATATACGGGCACAGGTGCAGGCTCGGCTGTACTTAAAGCCTGTATGGAATATGCGATTTCTCACGGCGCAAGGAAGATTTGCCTAATCACCATTTCCGGATTAAAGCCGGCAATTCACTTGTACAAAAAATTCGGCTTTGTTGAAATACCGTACAGAAAAGACGTGTGGCATTCGGAAAAAGCTGATGTTGAGATGGAGTATATTGTACCGAGCAATGACGAATGATAAAAATTTATAAATAGGAGACAAAAGAAACTATGCTGAAAATCAGACTTGCGACAGATGAAGACTATGTTCGAGTCAGAGATTTTTATTATTCGCTGACAGATGCGATGAAAACCGCACAGTATAGACCCGGCTGGGAAAAAGACATCTACCCGACACAGGAGTTTTTAGTCGAATCTATTGCGAATAAGGAACTGTATATCGGGGAAACAGAAAATAATATAATTTCCTGTATGGTAGTAAACCACGAATACAACGACGGCTATAAAAATGCAAAATGGTCTGTCAATGCGGAAGATGATCGGTTGCTTGTTATCCATGCGCTTGGGGTACACCCGAATTTCAGCGGTAAAGGGTACGCCAAAGAAATGGTGAAAAAGGCAATTGAAATTGCAAAGAATAATAACCAAAAAGCTATTCGATTAGATGTACTCGGTGGCAATATTCCTGCCGTAAAGCTTTATACGGGAATCGGATTCAAGTATATGGACACACTGCAAATGTACTATGAAGATACAGGTTGGACGGATTACGAACTTTATGAATATGTGCTGTAAAATATAACCCCCTGCGGTAAGAAAGCCTTCTTCCGCAGGGGCTACACATTATTTACAATAAAAAATCAACATACTAAGTTCTGCATTTTCGTTCCTCGAGTTGTGATACCCGTGTGGAACATTTGCCGCAAATCGAATTGAATCGCCTTTTGCAAGACGAAAAGTTTCGCTTTCGACCGTGATCTCGACTTCTCCCGAAAACACCGTTATATATTCCTCAGAGCCATTCAAGTGCGGCTGTGCGGACAATTTTCCGTTTGGTTCTATCACAATGCGGTACGTCTCGAATAAGGTCTTTTCATCAAATGCGAAAATCGGATAGTTCAAGTACCGACCGTTGTCCTCTTTTAAAGGCACTTGGTCTGATTGTCTGATGACGGTGACTCCTTCGGTCTTTTTCTCCACCAAAGATGTGAAAGAAACCTTGTAACCGTTGGCGATTTTCCAAAGAACGGAGATAGTCGGGTTTACATCTCCTTTTTCTATTTGAGCGAGCATACTTCTGGAAACACCTGTCAGTTCAGCCGCGGCATCTAATGTCAGCTTCTTTTGTTCTCTTATCGCTTTTACATTGACGGCAATTATACTTGTAACATCCATACGATTTTCCTCCTTGTATATATTGACAATATATAGGACTCATGGTACAATATAGTAGAAATCCGATATATTGGAATTTTCGCTTATATTTTATCATCAAAACAGGGAGTTGTCAATTATGCAGGGTAAAAATAAGAAAGACATACATTCATCTTCAACCTTGGTAACGGTCATACTCGTTACAGTGGCTTGCACAATGTTGTTTATGCTCAACAACGGTGTTCGCTCAAATTTCGGGTTGATATCCTCGGCTGTCAACAGCTACACGTCAGTTGCTCAAGAAAACATCAGCTTTGCCATTTCGATAGCACAACTTCTGTACGGACTTTCACAGCCGTTTTTCGGAATACTCGCACTTAAAAAGTCCAATTCCTTTGTCCTTGGACTGGGCGGTGTTTTAATGGGCGTCGGACTGTTGTTGATTCCGTTTAGCACAAATGCATGGCTGTTGTATCTCTCATTAGGTTTGCTTGTGGGTCTTGCCGCAGGAGCTTTGGCTTTCGGTGTTGTTATGGGTGCTGCGACTCCTGCTATCGGTCAAAAATATGCCGCAGGTGTTTCGGGTATCATCAACG